>CALXTG010000092.1 GCA_944391355.1 uncultured Alphaproteobacteria bacterium | reverse complement strand
GTAAATATCACCCCCACGGTGACAGCGCCGTTTACGGGGCTATGTGCCGTCTGGCGCAGGATTTTTCGGTACGTTATCCGCTGGTAGACGGGCAGGGCAACTTCGGCAACATTGACGGCGACAATCCCGCCGCTATGCGTTATACCGAAGCGCGTCTGACCGAATTTGCCATGGCGTTGATGGAAGGCTTAAATGAAAATGCCGTTGATTTTCGTGATACTTATGACGGCGAGGAAGAAGAACCCGTTGTCATGCCGGCCATGGTTCCCAACTTACTGTGCAACGGTTCGGCCGGTATTGCCGTCGGTATGGCGACCAATGTGCCGCCGCATAATCTCAGCGAGATTTGCGATGCTTTGCTGATGATTATTGATAATCCGCAGGTGGAAACCGAGCCTTTGGTCCGGAAAATCAAAGGGCCGGATTTTCCGACCGGCGGTGTAATCGTTGACAGTTTCCGAACCATTTTGACCGCCTATGAGCAGGGGCGCGGCAGTTTCCGCATCCGTGCCAAATGGGCGAAAGAAGATCTCGGGCACGGTCAGTATCAGATCGTTATTACCGAAATCCCTTATCAAGTTCAGAAATCAAAGCTGATTGAAAAAATCGCCCTGTTGATTCAGGAGCGGAAAGTCCCGCTTTTAAATGATATTCGCGATGAATCGACCCATGATATCCGTATTGTTCTTGAACCCAAAACCCGCACGGTTGACGCCAATCTGCTGATGGAACATCTTTTTAAGCAGACCGAGCTGGAATCCCGTTTCGGTATGAATATGAATGTGCTTGACTCCGACGGCGTGCCGAGAGTTATGGGCATTAAAGACATGCTGGTAGAATTTTTAAACCACCGGATAAATGTTTTGGAGCGCCGCGCGCAGCATCGTCTGGATAAAATCAACGCCCGTCTTGAAATTTTATCCGGTTATCTGATTGCCTATCTGAATCTTGATGAGATTATCCGTATAATCCGCGAGGAAGAAGATCCCAAAGCCAAAATGATGGCGGCTTTTGCGCTGACCGATAATCAGGCTGAGGCAATTTTGAATATGAAACTGCGCTCGCTGCGCAAACTTGAAGAAAGCGAGATTAAACAGGAATTTGACGATCTGTCGGCCGAAAAAGGCGAGCTGGAAGCTTTGCTCTCCGATGAGGCCAAGCGTTGGCAGGCTATTGCCGCCGAAGTTAAGCAGATTAAAGAGAAATTCGGCAAAAAAACGGCTCTGGGGCGTCGTCGTACCGAATTTGCCGAGATTGCCGAAGATATTGAAGTTCCGCTGGAAGTTCTGATTGAAAAAGAACCGATTACAATTCTGCTTTCGGAAAAGGGCTGGATACGTTGCCTGAAAGGCCATGTCGCCCTTGATGAAGAATTTAAGTTTAAGGATGACGACAGTCTGAAATTTGCGCTTCATGCCCAGACCACCGACAAAATTATCCTTTTTGATACCAACGGCAAATTCTTTAATATCTCGGCCAGCGAAATTCCCAGCGGCCGCGGTTTCGGCCAGCCGTTGCGCCTGATGATTGATTTAAGCCTCAATGACAATATTGCCGCCATGTTCGTTTTTGAGCCCAAAGCCTCTTATCTGATTGCTTCCAACATCGGCCGCGGATTTGTCGTCGATGAAAATCATCTGCTGGCTCAGACCAAAAACGGCCGTAAAATCATGAATCTGGCGGAAAACGAATTATCTGTTTTCTGCAAGAAAATTACCGGGGACATGGTTGCCGTCATCGGCGACAACCGCAAACTGCTGATTTTCAAAATGGAAGAGGTGCCGACCATGGCTCGCGGCCGCGGCGTCGGTTTGCAAAAATATAAAGACGGCGGCCTGTCGGATATTCAAATCTTTAATGAAGCCGATGGTTTCAGTTTCAGCCGCAACGGCGGCATTAAAACCGAAACCGATCTGATAACCTGGCTCGGTCACCGGGCGCAGGTCGGTAAGCTGGCGCCGTTCGGCTTCCCCAAGAGCAATAAGTTTTTTAAAGAATAAAGACGATTTGCGGTTGACAAAACACTAAGGATATTTATATATTGTTCCTGTTGCACATAACAGGAACAATTTTTTATGAGTTTGATTGCGATTATAAAATCTTCCCGAAAAAAGCCCGCTAGAGGATAACTCTAGCCGGGAAAAGTTTTTGTTCCCATCTGCCGGTATTAAAGGCCCCCTCACAAAAATATCTTTTTAATTTACTTTTGACTTAAAGGTGAAATATGTCAACGGCAGTTATTGCACGCGGTCTGCTCCGCAAAAACCAACAGGAATTTATTATTCGTCGTCTGCAAAACCGGGATATTCCCGAATTATACGGTCTGCATAAACTGATTTTATCTAATCTGCATCCGGATCAGCAGCAGTTTATTCATCATAAAAGCCGAACCGATTTTCAAAATATGCTTGATAACCCCAATCAATTGCTGATCGGAGCATTCGTCGGCGACAAACTGATCGGCTATTCATCGGCAAATTTTATCAATCAGCGCAATATGGACAATGTTTTGCCCGGTTTTAACCTGAATTATAATCCCGAAGAAATTGTTGTTTTGGAACAGGCTTCGGTAAACCCGGCGTACCGCGGAAATAATCTGGCTTCGATTATGAATGCCGCCCGGCAGAAAATCGCGTTTCAGGAATATGGCCGCCGTTATGCGGTAACCATGGTGGATCTTCACAATTACTACAGCTACCGTAATGCCTTGCGTAACGGTATGTGTATTACTCAGGCGGCGATTGACCCCGAGGATAACGGTCATATTGTTTATTTAAGCAAGGATATTGCCAATCCGCCGCGTTTTAACGCTCAGAATATGCCGCTGGCCGTCGCCTATAATGAAATGAACATCGCCACGGTTTCGGTTCTCTTGAAAAATAATTATGTGGCGCATAGTTTTGATGATGAGCGCGGCGAAGTTATCTTCAGCTATACCGACAGTTTTGACAACAGCCGGAAAATACGTCATTATAAAAATGAAAATCAGATGATGGAAACCTGTGCGTTAATGAATGGGGAAGGGCGTTAATGGGTGAAATTTTATTTGAATATGTACGTAACGGCAGCTATGTAAAAGTAACGGCCATTGAACCGGAAACGCGCATTGAAGCCAGCGTTGTGGTTCCGGCCGCTTTGAGCGAAGATCAGATGAAACTGCAGGCTCTGAACAAGCTCCGCTATGTGTTAAAGAAAAAAGAAGAATCAGAATAAACGCAATACTGCCTGCGAAGCCTGACTGGCCAGTGAAAGCGAGTTAACCGCCAGCTGTTGGGAAGTTTGCAATGCCAGCATATTAGCAGATTCCTGATTCATGTCAGCCAAGGTCAGTTTATCCGCTCCTTCTTCCAGAACATTTATCAGGTTTTCGGTGAAATCCTGGCGGGTGGTGACAATTGAATAATAATTGCCGAATGCGGAGGCAAAAGAGCGCAGCGAGTTAATTGCTTCTTCCAGTTCTGAAACAGATTTTTCAATATCCTCGGCCGTTTTCCATTCTTTGGTCTTTAATCCCAAACTCTCGCTGTCGGCTTTAACGCCCACAACATCAATTTTAGACGAACGGTCTTCATTGAAATTAATTTTCAGATTTTGACCGTCAAGCAGATTGATGCCTTTATAAGAGCAGTCATTGATTAAACTGTTATACTGCTCTATAATTTGCTGATAATTGCCGTCATTTATTTCTGCGTTATTGATTTTAATTTTTGGAATATTCCAAGAAGATATGTTCTTCACACGCAT
>CALXTG010000091.1 GCA_944391355.1 uncultured Alphaproteobacteria bacterium | reverse complement strand
CCCGGATTTTGCGCCGGCCGCAAATCTTTAACCGCCAGGCGGTCAATCTGCAGATAATCAAGCAGGGCCTTCAATTCAAACTGCGGATGCGTTTCATCAATTTTTTCCCAGGATTCCGCATCCAGATTTTTATCCAGACCGTATAAAATCACCTCGCCGTTCGGCAAAGCCAAAACCGTTTTCAACAGTTCTTTCATCACCGGAAAAGTCGCCGTGGTTCCGGCGGCGACAATCCTTTTCTCCGGCTTCCGTTCATTCCAGATTCTGATTCTGGCTTCCAGAAGCTGCCGCCGTCTTTCGGCCGGATTCAGCAATCTACGTTCCGCCAGAATTGACGGCCACCAGTCGGTAATAATGGTCAAAAACTTAAGGGTTTCCTGCCAGTGACGGGCATATTCCTCCGGCACCAGCGCCTTGAGAGCCGTAAAATCCAGCCGTTCATTTTCGACCATATCCAACAGCGACGATAATTCCTGCGCCAGATAAACCGCCTGACCGAGCGGCATTTTTTCCAAGCCGTAATCCTGCGGTTTCCGAGCAATCAGCCGCGCCAATAACAAGCTTCTTTCCGTGTTTCCGACCGCCGGCGAAAGGTGCAACAGCTGCTCGCCGAGCTCGCCGCCGGTCAGAAACAGCTCGTCTTCCTCCACATCGCCGATCGGCAGCATTTGCGGCAGCAGCGTCGGCGTCAGACCTTTATGGCGGATAAAAGCCTCGCGCAGAGATTTCGCGGCCCGGCGGTTGGGCAGCAAAAACAAAACATCGGCCAAAGCCAGCGGATTATCTTCATATTCCCGTAAAAATTCCGCGGCCAGAACATCGGTATAATTACAGGTCAGCGGCAGATTATAAAGACACGGCGCCATGGCTTGCTTTCTAAAAACAGGATTTGACAAACTGCTGCAAAGCGCGGCCGCGGTGCGAAACAGCGGCTTTTTCTTCGGCAGAATATTCGGCAAAACTGCGGCTGTCGCCCTCGGGACGGAAAATCGGATCAAACCCGAAACCGTTGTTCCCGCTTTTTACTTTGGCGATTTCACCGCAGACCCGGCCGCTGAACAGACGGCAATCGCCGCCGGCCGGAGAAGCCAGCGCCAAAACGCATTCAAAATGCGCGCGGCGGTTATCGGTATTTTTGGCTTCCAGTTCGCCAAGCAGCTTATCCATCGCTTGGTCAAAATCGCGGTTCGGAGCATAACGGGCGCTGTAAACGCCGGGAGCGCCGTCCAAAGCATCGACGCAAAGCCCGGAATCATCGGCCAGCGCGTACTTGCCGGATTGCTTGGCCATGGCAACGGCTTTAAGCTGCGCATTTTCGGCAAAAGTCGTACCGGTTTCCTCAACATCATCCAGATTTAATTCTTTCGCCGAATAAACCTTAACGCCGAACGGCGCCAGCAGCTGGGTAAACTCGGCAATTTTTCCGGGATTATGCGAGGCGATGACCAGTTCCTTTATCACCGGTTTGGGCTGCGGATCCAGAGCTTCTTTCTGTTTGGCGATCAGCCGGCGGATTCCGTCTTTGGCCAGAGCAAACAGACGGTTAAATTCCTCTTCGGAGAAAGGCTGGCCTTCGGCGGTTCCCTGAATCTCGACGATTTTACCGCTTTCGCTTAAAACAAAATTCATATCAGCTTGGGCGCTTGAATCTTCAACATAATCAACATCGACAATTTCCTGACCGTCATGAATGGCGCAGGAAACCGCCGCCACATGTTCGCGAATGGGATTAACCTTGAGCTTTTTCTCGGCCATCAGTTTGCGGATTGCCAAAGTCAAAGCGACAAAGCCGCCGGTAATCGAAGCGGTGCGGGTACCGCCGTCAGCCTGAATGACATCACAGTCTATACAGATTGAAATATCTTTCATTTTTTCCAGATCAACGACAGCGCGAAGCGAGCGGCCGATAAGACGCTGAATTTCCTGCGTCCGCCCCGAAGGACCTTTTTTGGCTTCTCTGGACATCCGCTGCTGAGTCGAACGCGGCAGCATTCCGTATTCGGCGGTAATCCAGCCGCGATTCTGTCCTTTAAGCCAGGCGGGAAGCTTTTCTTCGACACTGGCAGTACAGACAACATGGGTGTTGCCGCATTTAATCAGACAGGAACCCTCGGCATAAGGATTATAACCAGGAATAATTTCTACGGAACGAATTTCATCATTTTGACGCTGGGAATGTCTCATCTTTTCTCTTCTTTATACAAATTAAAAACTGCCCTGATTTTAGAGCAGATTACAAAGTGAAACAAGATTAAAATGAAAAGAATAACAGCAACAGAAAATTAAATAGTTAAAGCTCGTAGAATGAGGTAAATAATAAGAAATAAAGGCGGAGAAAGCGGAGTGTACATAATAGTACATGAGCATTTCTCCGACCTGTAATTTCTGTATTAGTTACCCATTATACGAGCTTTAAATGTGGCCGTATTTAAGCAAAGAATAATACTTAAACACCGAACCGCCGACACCGTCCCAGCTAAAGTCTTTACGCATGGCTTCGCGGGTCATGGCCTGAAGCTTGGCGGGCTCATGGTAAAAAATATTCAGCGCCCGTTCAAGGGTCTGGGCATAGGCAATCTCATTATTTTTAAGACGCTTGGAAAGACTCATCGTGCCGTAGACTGTCTGTTTGCCGGCAAAAAATGCTTCGGTTCTGAAACCGTCAACCCCGTCTTCAATCGTATCAACCAAACCGCCGGTCGAAGTAGCAATCGGCAAGGCGCCTTTGGCCATGGCTTCCATCTGGGTCAGGCCGCAGGGTTCAAAATGACTGGGCATCATATAAAAATCGGACGCCAGTTGAACGGCATAGGCAAACTCGTCGCGATAACCGCGGAAAACAAAAATCCGCTCGCCGATTTTCGGGTCACAGGCACTGACCTGATCTTTCAAATTGGTCAGAATATCAAAACACTGCTGATTGCCGGCGCCGCCGAGAATAAAAACCGGATATTCAAGATTGCTGTCCTGTTCGCGAAGTTTCTGCACCAGATTAACAATTGCCAGCGCGGCAATGTCATATCCCTTCTGCTCAACCAAACGGCTGGTCATGCAGAGGATCGGCGTCTTCTCGGGATTCCGGATGCTTTCCAGCAATGACTGGAATTTATAAATTTCAATCAGGGGGATTGTTTTCTGCTTATAGGCCTGATCGGTCGCCAATCGGGAAATCAGCCGGATAAATTCCTCTTTATTATGAACTTTGGCTTCCAGGTGATTCTCATCATAAAAACGGAAGTTAAAACCGGGGAAATATTTATTCAGCGCCTCAATTTTTTCTTTATTGGGCGAAATCAGTTTTTTATCATAGCCGTTGATAATTCCGACAAAGTTGCGATGATCTTTACGAATTTTCAAGATATCGCGAAAATCATAACCGAAATCGGTTTCTTTGGAAACTTCCTCAAGATAATTGCGCGAAACGGTCACAACCCGGTCGGCAAGATGAAAATTACACGAAGCCTGGTTATAGCAGTCATGAACAATCAGCGTATTTTTGATACGGCGGTTATTGTTTTTGATCGACTTGGCATTTTTGAAAACCATCAGCGCCGTATATTCATATAAGGAATTCAAAATCCGGGTAGTATTTTCGTAATCCCAGCCCTGATAACCGAGATGATGGGCAATATGAATAACCGGCAGCGAAAAAAGTTCTTCGGCCAGTTCCTCATCCATCAGCCCGGCCTCGGCCTGCGCGCGGGTAAAATATTTGGTCAGCCCCGACAAAGCCCCGCTGTGCCAGTCATTGGCCAACAGCGCGTTAGGAAGTTCGATTCCCTTAACTTTGCCTTCATAAATATTTTTAATCAGAACATAAACGGCCTTGGAAAAGAAAGCAAACCGCTCAACCTCATTCACGCCGAATTCATTATAGACATAGCAGCCGTCCTGCGCCGACGGATTATCGGCATGCGGGTTGATTGAAAAGAAATGCTTATTGGCAAGAAAAAGATATTCGGTCTTGGCAAAACGCCCCCGATAAACCTCAACTTCAACCTCCTCAAGCTGATCTGAATTTTGCTTGATAAAAGGCACCCGAATAACCGCAGCTTTGTCAACTTCAACGCTTTTACGTTCCGATCCGGTATAAACCCCGCCTTTAAGCACGGCTTTTTTCTTTCCGGTATCGCCGAGATACAGCGGCGTTACCACGGTAATTTTTTCGCCTTTGTCGGCAAAGCAGCTGTTAAAGGCCTCAGGCAGCTCGGAAGCAATCATTCCCAGACCGCCGGCCTTCATAAAAGTTGCGGTTTCCGAAGAAATCATCCAAGCTGAAACCGCGTCAATTTCAGGCCAGCCGACCATGCCCAGACATTGCTTTTTTCCGAGATTCTGAATTTCGTTAAGATAATTATTCACCGTAAAATAGGCGAGATTCAATCTTCTTTTATTAAAACTGTCCGGCAACAGCTTGAGGCAGTTTTGGTTATCCAAAATCAGGGATTCCGCTTTCATGACATCTCTCACCAGCAAAAAAATTACAACGGTAAAATATTAGCAGTTTATTGTAAAAAAATAGTAAAAAAAACTTCGACTATTGACTTGTCATCGTTTAATCACTAAGTTTTAGGGTATACATACAATATATACACAGCTTATTTTAAGTTTAAAGAGGAAAAAGATGAACAAAAGCAAAAAAAACCACACGCAAGCCGAAGCTGACGAAGATTTTGACGAAATTACCGAAAACGATGAAACACCCGAGGTTGAAGCCGGAGAAGAAATTGTCGGAGAGATTGCCGCCGAAGACGATTTGATTGAAGCGCTCAAAGCTGAAAATCAAAAACTTAAAGATGATTTTCTGCGCGCTTATGCCGACCTTGAAAACAACAAACGCCGCTGCGCCCAGGAAATTGAAAAAAATTCCAAATACGCCGTTTCCTCTTTTGCCAAAGAACTTTTAAGCGTTGCCGACAACCTTCACCGCGCGATTGAAGCCGTTTCCGCCGACGGCGAAGGGCACGAAGACTGCGCCAATCTGCGCAAAGGCGTCGAACTCACCGAAGCCGAACTGATGAAGGTTTTTAACAAATTCGGCATTCAGAAAATGGAAATTCTTGGCACGGTTTTCGACCCCAATTTCCATCAGGTCATTCAGGAAGTCGAAGACCCCGAAAAACCCAGCGGCACCATTATCAATGAGCTGCAAACCGGCTATATGATTAATGACCGGATTCTGCGCGAAGCCATGGTTGTCGTCACCAAAGGCGGCAAAAACTAAAACTTTTTCCTTTCCCGATAAAGGCAGGTCTGAAACCCTGCCTTTATTTTTAGACACAAAAACACCCTCCTTTCAATTTAAATATACTAAAACACAAAAAACTGATTCTTTAAAGAAAACCCCGGGGATAACCCGGGGTTTTGCTTTTGACAATCGGCAAAAATTTAGATCATTGCCATACCGCCGTTGATATTGATCGTCTGACCGGTAATATACTGCGCTTCATCACTGGCCAGGAAAGCAACCACATTGGCAATATCCTGAGCTTCGCCGAGTTTGCCTTCGGGAATTTTGGCCAGCAGGGCGGCTTTAACGTCTTCGGGCAGAACATCGGTCATCGGCGTTCTGATGAAACCCGGAGCAATCGAGTTAACCGTAATGCCGCGGGAACCGACTTCCTGAGCCAGACATTTGTTCATCGCGATCATACCGGCTTTGGAGGCGGAATAATTAGCCTGTCCGGCGTTACCGGTAACACCGACCACCGAAGCAATGCCGATGATACGGCCGAAGCGGCGTTTCATCATACCGCGGACGGCAGCCTTAGCCAGTTTGAAACCGGCCGAAAGGTTAACGTCAAGCACCAGCTGCCAGTCTTCGTCGCTCATGCGGATAAACAGATTATCGCGGGTCAAACCGGCATTATTGACCAGAATATCAATACGGCCGAGTTTTTCTTCTACCTGAGCAACCAGATTCTTAACATCTTCGGGATTGGTCAGATTAGCGGTAAAAACCTCAACCCGGTCGCCGAGTTCGGCTTTGAGTTTTTCCATCGGTTCGGCGCGCATATCGGTCAGAGCCAGAGTTGCGCCCTGTTTATGCAGAGTGCGGGCGATTTTACCCCCCAGACCGCCGGCGGCGCCGGTGATAAGGGCTACTTTGTCATGTAATTCAAACATCTTTAATTTCCTTTTTTTACAGATGATTACAAATTTTTAGCCAATTCTTCAATTTCGGCAGGCGTACCGACCGCATAAGAATTGATGTCTTTGTCACTTCTTTTTACAATATTGGACAGGACTTTTCCGGCCCCGAGTTCAATCGCGTCGGTAACATGATTTTCCTTCATGAAAATCACGCTCTCGCGCCAGCGGACCGAACCTGTGACCTGTTCGACCAAATGCCTGATGATTTCTTTCTCGTCTTCAATTGCCGAAGCCAGAACATTGGCAATCAGCGGAATTTCGGCCCGATGGGCGGAAACCGCATTCAGAGCTTCTTCCATCACTTTGGCGGCCGGCGCCATCAACGGGCTGTGAAACGGCGCGCTGACCGGCAGTTTGATACAGCGTTTGGCGCCGAATTCGCCGGCAATGTCCACCGCTTTTTCAATCGCCTGAATATGCCCGGAAAGCACAACCTGCCCGTCGGCATTGTCATTTGCCGCAACACAGGTATAACCGCCTTCCGAACAGGCTTCGGCCAAAGCTTCGACATCTTTGAAAGAAACGCCCATGACCGCGGCCATTCCGCCGACCCCGACCGGCACCGCTTTCTGCATTGCATCACCGCGGATACGCAGCAGTCGCGCCGTATCGGCCAGCGAAAAGACACCGGCGGCGCAAGCGGCCGAATATTCGCCCAGCGAATGCCCGGCGACAAAAGCGGCTTTGTCTTTAAGGCGGATACCGAAATCTTTTTCCAACACTCTGACAATTGCCATCGAATTGGCCATCAAAGCCGGCTGAGCATTGGCAGTCAGCGTCAAATCGGCTTCCGGACCTTCGGTCATCAGCTTATATAAATCTTGGGAGAGAGCTTCGTTAACTTCCTGAAATACATCTTTTGCCGACTTAAAATTCTCGGCCAGTTCCTTCCCCATTCCGACAAACTGCGAACCTTGTCCGGGGAACATAAAAGTACATTTCATCAATAAAAACTTTCCTTATTAATATCCTTTTAATCAATATCGAATAATATCAAAAAGTCAATACAAATGAACTTTTGCTGCACGGACGGTGGATTTTTGAAGATGGCTAAACGTAAAAAACAACAAAGTCTTATGGTTAGGTGTGCCCGGCGGATTCTGGGCATTTTGCTGATTTTCGGCGCCTTTTTGGTTTTGCTCGGCACGGCATTTTTCAGTCCTGCCGACAACGCTTACAACGTTGTCAGTTCAGCACCGCTGCACAACCATCTCGGCCGTTTCGGAGCCTTAAGCGCCGATTGGGCGCTGGTCTGGTTCGGCCTTGCCACCCCGTTGTTTATTATCGCTTTTCTGCGTTGGGGCTGGTTTTTGCTGCGCCTTAAAGAAATCTCCTGGCCCGGCGCGCGTGTCTTATCCTGGCTGGCCGGAATCAGCTGCCTGGCCGTTTTCTTCAGCATCATCTCCCGCTGGCTGGAATTCCCCAACCTCGGCGGAGCGGTCGGCATCAACGTTGCCCGGCATTACCTGTCTGCCGTCAATATCATTTACCCTTCGCCTTACAGCGCCTATGCCGGCGCTTTGTTCCTGCTGCTGATCAGCTTTTTCTGTTTCAATTTTGCCGCCCGGCTGAGCTGTAAAGACTGGTGGAACTGGCTGAAAACCGCCGCCCGCGGGCTCGGCAAAGCTCTGGTCTGGTTCGGCGCCTTTTTCAAATTTATCTTCTCACATCGCAGCCGTATCGAAAGCGGAAACGAAGAACGGATTGTCAAACCCCGCCGGGAAAAAACCAAAAAAGAACCCAAAAAAGAAGAACCGAAAATTTCCGCTCCGGCTCCCGACCCCAAACCTGCGTCCGCAAAACCGGCTGCCAAGAGCAAAGAACCTGTCGACGGCTATAACAAACCGCCGGTTAACCTGCTGTCGATGGTCAAAGACAAAAACGCCGGCCAGATTAACGAAAAAGAACTCGATAAAATTGCCCGCGATTTGGAAAACGTTTTGCAGGAATTCGGCGTTAACGGCAGCATTGTCAAAGTCCGGCCCGGCCCGGTGGTTACCCTTTATGAACTTGAACCCGCCCCTGGCACCAAAACCGCCCGGGTTATCGGCCTGCCTGACGATCTCGCCCGTTCAATGCCGGCGGTATCGGTTCGTATCGCCGTTGTTCCCGGTTCCAATACCATCGGTATCGAAATGCCGAACCAAAAGCGTGAAATCGTCTGGCTGCGCGAACTTTTTGAAGACGATAATTTCATGAACTCCAAAAACACCCTGAATGTGGTTCTCGGAAAAGACATCGGCGGCAAAAACGTCTATGCCGACCTCGCCAAAATGCCGCACCTGCTGGTGGCCGGTACCACCGGTTCCGGTAAATCGGTCGGGGTAAACGCGATGATTCTGTCGCTGTTATACCGTATGCGCCCCGACGAATGCAAACTGATCATGATCGACCCCAAAATGCTCGAATTTTCAATGTACAACGGCATTCCCCACCTGCTGACCCCGGTGATTACCGACCCCGGCAAGGCGGTCGTCGGCCTCAAATGGGCGGTCAAAGAAATGGAAGACCGCTATCGTGCCATGGCTCAGCTCAATGTCCGCAATATCAGCGGCTATAACCAAAAGCTGGCCGAACTGCGCTCCAGCGGCGAAAAAATTACCCGCACCGTTCAAACCGGATTCGATACCGAAACCGGCAAACCGATTTTTGAAGAACAGGAGCTGGATTTAACGCCGTTGCCTTATATTGTCATTGTCGTTGATGAAATGGCCGATTTAATGCTGGTTGCCGGCAAAGAGGTCGAGGCTGCTATTCAGCGTCTGGCCCAGATGGCGCGCGCCGCCGGCCTGCACCTGATCATGTCGACCCAGCGCCCCTCGGTAGACGTCATTACCGGTACGATTAAGGCCAACTTCCCGACCCGTATCAGCTTCCAGGTCACTTCCAAAATTGACAGTCGTACCATTTTGGGCGAACAGGGCGCCGAACAGCTGCTCGGTATGGGCGATATGCTCTATATGCCGGCCGGCCAGCGTCCGATACGCGTTCACGGCAGCTTTGTCAAAGACAGCGAAGTCGAAAAAGTCGTTGACTTCTTAAAAGAACAAAAAGAACCGGAATACGTCGAAGCCGTTACCGCCGGCGAACTGAACGAAAAAGACGGCGGCTCGGTCTTTGATAAGACCGCCATGGGCGGCGATGCCGACGGCGATTTATATTCTCAGGCTGTTGCCATTGTTCAGAATGACAAAAAAGTTTCCACCAGCTACATCCAGCGCCGGCTGCGGATCGGTTATAACCGCGCCGCCACCTTGGTCGAACGCATGGAAGAAGAAGGCGTTATCACCGCGCCCGACCATACCGGCCGCCGCGAAGTCATCGGTGTTTAAACAAATATAATTTGACTCTGATTAAACAATAGCTTACAAAAGCAGACAGAAAAATATTATTAATTTTTAAAATTTTGAAATATGGCTATTATTAAAATTTGTTTAGGCATTTCCGGTATTCAAACGCCGATTGAAATGTCCGCTTTCATCAGTTTGATGAAAAACGGAGAAGATAAAAAACTGCAGAATTCTCTGATTGAAGCCGGGGTTGAATATATATGGAACACACCGCACCCGGCTCTCAGAATCAGCGACTTTCCCAGCGAAGAAGTCTTTTTAAAAAATCTGGCCGAATACGTGGTTGACCGGGAAGGTTTTTCTTTCAATAAGCTGAAAGATCTGATTAAACCCTGTCAGGATTTATGGGCGGTTTTTGAGAATATTGTTTATCTCAACACAATTTTGAAAGCTCCCGAAATTCTTAACCCGTCGGTAGAAATGCTGATTCGCATGGAGCTGAAAGGGCGGGAATGGGATCAGATTAAATGCCTGCTTAAAGCCCGGCTGCCGCATTTAAAGATTATCCGTTATCTGCGGGATCTAATCTGTAATTATCATGAGGAATATGATTTTGAAATAATTATTCCCGAACTGATTGATTACTACACGGCATTAGAAACAGCCCGGCCGACCATGAAAAAAATTATTCAGGAGATCATCTGTGCTCATGAAGTAAAAACGCCGGAAACGCTCCGTAAAATTATCGAATGGAGCGACCGGCTGGCCGAAGAAACAGTTGACGAAAAAAGCGAGGGTTAACCCCCGCTTTTTTTATGCTTCAAACAAAAATGCCGCCTCGTTCAGCACAATCCCCGAGATTTCATTCTGCGTATCAAATTCCGCCGCCCGCCGCGCGCCCTGACGCAAATAAAAAGCCTCTGCCTTCCGATTGCCTTTCAACGCGTATAAATAAAAAGGCTGATGGCCGATTTCCTGTCGAAAAGCCGCAAATAACGCCCGGCCGAATCCCTGGCCTTGAAATTCCGGCAAAACATAAAAAGCAAATATTTCCCACTCCGGCGGCAGAATCTTGCTGCGCCCTTTTCCGCCCCAAAGATATCCGCAGACAATTCCCTCATCATTTTCGGCCGCTAAAAAAATAGTTTGGCCGGCCGCTATAATCTGCCGCCAGTTTTCGCAACGCTGCGGCGTAATATTGCGGTTATTCAAAAAATTATCGTCAATCAGTCCCCGATAAGCAGATTTCCAGGTCTTGACATTTATTTCGGCAATGCGCGCCGTATCTTCAACGCCGGCAGGACGGATTTTCATGTCTTTCTCCCGATTTAATTTGACAAACTGCTTTTATTATCTTAGATTTTCGACAAAATACAACAATTTTAAAATTATTAAGCTATGAAAGAATTATTAGAAATTGATTTCGGCGGCAAAAAGCTGAAAGCCAAAATCACCAAACAGACCGCGTTTAAACTGATGTACGATTCTTCCGATGCCAGGCTGCGCGATTTTGCCTATGAAACCTGTATCAGACATATTCTGAAACACGGCGAAGGTCTGATCACCCTTGACGAATTTCCCGTACAGCAGCATCTGTACCAAGTTTTAGGAAATATGTTGAA
>CALXTG010000090.1 GCA_944391355.1 uncultured Alphaproteobacteria bacterium | reverse complement strand
GGAGATATAAACAATGTTCAGGCGCTTGAAGACGGGACGCTGGGCTACGGAGAAATAGGCGTCAGCGCGGAAACAGGGGACGGCTGGACATTATCCGCTTCGGTCTCGCACACCTTCGGCGACCAATATAACGACACTCAGTTTAATCTGAATGTTGCTTATAGCTTTTGAGGAGGTTTTTCGTAAGGGAAAAGGTAATAAAAAAGGTCTTCTTGCGAAGACCTTTTTGGGTTTAAGCCATGATTTCCGGTTTGGAGCGTTTACGCATAATCGGATCAAGGATACGTTTGCGCAGGCGCAGGCTTTTGGGCGTGACTTCCAGAAGTTCGTCTTCCTGAATATAAGACAACCCCTGTTCCAAAGACATTTTGCGCGGCGGAATCAGGTCGATGGCCTCATCTTTGCCGGCGGCGCGAATGTTGGTGAGTTGCTTGGCCTTGGTGGGGTTAACTTCCAGATCGTTGGGTTTGGTATGTTCGCCGATAATCATGCCGGTATAAACGGGAACGCCGGAATCAATGAACATCGGGCCGCGATCCTGCAGTTTCCATAATGAATAGGCAATGGCCGTGCCGGATTCCGAAGAAATCAGAACACCGTTGCGGCGACTGTCGATATCGCCTTTATAAGGCTCATAGGCTTTGAACAGGCGGTTCATGACGCCGGTGCCGCGCGTATCGGTCAGAAATTCGGAGTGATAACCGATTAAGCCGCGTGACGGGGCATTGAAAATCAGGCGGACTTTGTTGCCAACCTGCGAAGGAATCATCTCAATCAATTCGCCGCGGCGCTGGCCGATTTTTTCGACAACAACCCCGGAAAATTCTTCATCAACGTCTACAACGACTTCTTCGACCGGTTCTAGAAGCTGGCCGTTCTCGTCTTTTTTCATCAGAACCCGGGGACGGGAAATTGACAGTTCAAACCCTTCGCGGCGCATGGTTTCAATCAGAACGCCAAGCTGCAGTTCACCGCGGCCGGCGACTTCAAAAGTATCGGTCGAATCGGTACGGGAAATGCGCAGGGCAATGTTGCCTTCGGCTTCTTTGCAGAGACGGTCCCAAATCATGCGGGAGGTTACTTTATCACCCTCGCGGCCGGCCAGAGGCGAATCATTAACCGAAAAAGACATTGCCAGCGTCGGCGGGTCAATCGGCTGGGCGTGCAGGGATTCCGAAACCTCCAAAGCGCAGAGCGTATCGGCTACGGTGGCTTTGGAAGCGCCGGCCAGAGCGACGATATCGCCGGCAGCGGCTTCGGTCAGGCTTTCGCGGTTTAAGCCGCGATAAGCAAGGATTTTGCTGACGCGAAAACGTTCAACTTCGTTGTTTTCGGCATTGAGCGCTTTAATCGTGTCGCTGACTTTGATTTTTCCGGCCTGGATTTTTCCGGTCAGAATGCGGCCGACGAATTTGTCGGCTTCCAGAGTGGTGGCCAGCATTTTGAAAGGTTCGTCGGGCTGGCAGTCCGGTTCTTTGACATAAGATAAAATCAGTTCAAACAGCGGCGTTAAGTCTTTTTTCTCGTCTTTGTCAAGGTCTTTGACAGCCCAGCCGTTGCGACCCGAGGCATAAAGAACCGGGAAGTCCAGTTGGCGGTCGTTGGCATTGAGGCTGACAAAAAGATCAAAAATTTCATCCAGCACTTCATCAACGCGGGCGTCGGCTTTATCGGCCTTATTAATGACAACAATCGGATTCAGACCGATTTTCAATGCCTTGCCGAGTACGAATTTGGTCTGGGGCATCGGTCCTTCGGAAGAGTCAACCAGCAGAACCACACCGTCGACCATTGATAAAATGCGTTCGACTTCGCCGCCGAAATCGGCGTGGCCCGGGGTGTCGACGATATTGATATGCGTGCCTTGCCAGTTGACCGAAGTGCATTTGGATAAAATGGTAATGCCGCGTTCGCGTTCAAGGTCATTGCTGTCCATAACGCATTCAGCCACTTTCTGATTGTCACGAAAGGTACCGCTCTGTTTTAACAAGCCGTCTACCATTGTGGTTTTGCCGTGGTCGACGTGAGCGATTATGGCTATGTTTCTTAAATTCATCTTTCTTTTTCTTTCCTAAATGGTCATACATTGAATGCCTTTTTATAAATTCGCCTCACCATAGCAAAATTAAATTATTTTTCAATAACAAAGTGAAAAAGAAAATAAAAAATCTGTTGATTTTGTCTAAAATGGGGTTATGATGGAAAAACAATTAACATTATTTACTAATTATTAAAAGCTATGGAAAAGTATAACGTTATTTTTCTCAGCCTTTTTGGACTGGGGTTTGTGATTTCGCTGGTGCGGATTTTGTGTTTTCATTTGAGAAAAAATATTTGCAATCTGGCAGATAATTTTCAGGAAGCGCTTAAACATGGTGATTATTGGTTGATGGCCGTTGCTTGTTTTTTGCTGGTGTTTTTCAATCAGGATCATAAGTTTTTTATCCGCGATGTGGTTTGGGTGATGGGATTGTTGTTTTCTTTTGTCATTCCTTATGCCGTACACGGAATTGTCGAATTGATTGTGCTGTTGGCGGTAATGAGCCGGCGTAATGAAAAAGATGTTGAACCTCAAAACGAAGAAATATGCTGATAAATTATTTTACTGTCATACCGGTATGGCCGGTGGTGATTTTTAGTCTGGCGGTGTTATTTTTGCTTTATTTTGAAAGTAAAAGGGCGGTGTATTATACGCCGAGGCTGCCGCTGAAACAATTTTATAAATTTATGTGGCTGAAAGGCAAACTGCCGCCGGAACAGGTTAAAAAGAAGACAGGCTGTAATCTGGATATAATTTCCGCCGTGATATGGGTAACAGGGTTTATTATTTTAAATAAAAACACTGATTATCTGACGGTCTTGGAAGTTTTTATCGGCAGTGTCATTTTTATTCTGCTGCCCTGGCTGCTCAGAAGAGTTTTCCGGCTAATCTGGTGCTTTTTGCTGATGCTTTGTTATCTCGGCAGTCTGTGCTTTAAAGAAGATTAAAATAAAATTCCGGTTGTCAAAACCGGAATTTTTTTTGTGGGAGAAAACGCCGGGGCAAATATTCGGCCGGCATTAACAAAATTTTATGCTTTTGTGATTAAACTGGCGGCAGAAACAGCTGATATCTTTAAGGATGCAAAATGGTTTATGTTCTCTGCGGATTGTTTTTCGGGCTTTTTATTCCTTATATCGCGCGGCGTTTTGCCAAATTTATGCCGGCGACGTTTGGTTATGCCTTATATCGGATTTTTACGCCGGGAAAAAGTCTGAACCGGGAAAGAAGAAAAAATCCCCGTTACAAAAATTTACGTTCGGCTTTTTTACGGCGCAGTCTGTTATGGGGAATCGTAACCGCGGGACTGACTTTTGCCGCGGTGCGTTTTTTTGCGGTCGGGACAGCCGGCTGGGCGGTTTATTTTATTTGGACACTGCTGCTGTTGACCGAAATAGACGATCGCATGGAGTTGCTGCCGGATATTTTGACAGTACCGCTGCTGATTATCGGTTTTAATTTTGCGGTTATGAACGGCGGCTGGGCAGGAATCGGCGACAGTGCCGCAGGCGCTTTGGGCGGATATTTTATTCCGGCATTGGCCAGTTTGACGCTGGTTTGGAAAAACAAAGACGTGTTCGGCGGCGGCGATATTAAGCTGCTGGCGGGAATCGGCGCTTGGTTGGGACTGGAAAATCTGCTCTATGTTATTATTCTTTCCTGCGGGTTGTTTTTGGTTTATGCTTTGCTAAACCGCCGCCGGCAGGGAGCTTTCGGCCCGGCGATTGCGGCCGCGGCAATTATTGTTGCATTTTTTATGTTTGGGTATTAAAGTCATCTGATATACGAACCGAAGGAAGAAAACATGGCAAAAGTTAAAAAGAAAAGCGGCGTTAGAAAGCATCTGTTTACCGAAGATAAACGTAAATTAAAGACATTGGTGACCGGCGAAAGCTTTGACCTGTTTATCATGTCAATTATTTTGGCCGATGCGATTGTGCTGGGGTTAATGACTTCGGAATGGGTAAGTTTTCGTTTTGATACGGGATTGTTCCTGCTTGACCGTTTGTTTATGGGCATCTTTATTGTTGAAATGCTGATGAAAATTTATGCCGAAGGACGCAATTTTTTCAAAAACGGCTGGAATGTTTTTGATTTTGTCATTGTGGCGGTTTCGTCAGTGCCTTTGGCCAGTGCGTTCATTATTCTCAGAACCTTCCGTTTGTTCAGGCTGCTGAAATATATCAACCGCTTTTCACATCTGAAAGATATTGTAAATACCTTTACGGCCCTGTTGCCTAATTTTGTGGCGATGATTTTGGTCTTTGCCGTTTTCTTTTACGTTTTCGCAATTATGGCGGTCAGCCTTTATGGTGATGTTTTCAGAGAATTTTCGACTTTGGGCGCGGCTTTGTTCACTTTGCTGCAGACCTTTACGCTGGACGGTTGGGCCGGTAATATTGCCCGTCCGGTTATGGATATTTTCCCGAATGCCTGGGTATTTTTCGTCTCATTCATTCTGATTTCTTTCTTGATTGTAATCAGTTTCCTGATGAGCGCGGTGGTTCAGGCGGTTAAAATATCTGCCGTGAAAAAATAACCATAAAAAAACCTCATCTTTCTCGATGAGGTTTTTTTCTTATGAAAGGCAGGCGATCTGATTATAGGCGGAAGCCAGTTTCAGTATGCTTTCATAATCAAAAATAAACGGGGCAAAAAGAACCCAGATTTCCAACAATCGGCGAAAAGATACGCTGTTTTCCGTGCTTAAGCAATTATCACTGTTGCACCGGAAATTGTTAACTGTTTCGATTGCCTGCCGTTCACCCTGTTTCAATAATTGAAGGTCATGCCCGCGGTGTTTGGTTATCACTTTGTGCAGACATTGATAATAATGATTGACAGCCGGGTTGCTTTCTCTGCTGCAGTTAAGTTTTAGCAATTGCAGCGAGAGGTTTAAGAATTCTGTGTCGGGACAAAATCCGAGACGGGATTCTGCGGCAAGTTTTTTCTGCTTTTCAGTAGAACGAAATTCTTTGCGGTGTTCTTCGGGAAGCTGTTTCAGCAAGTCTTCCGGAAAAATTACTTTGCGTCCGTTTTCAAAAAATTCGGACAGCAGCTGTTCTTTTTCTGGTCTCATAGTTTTTATTTTAGTTTATAAAACTCAATGATTCTGGCTACCAGCTGCCGATTTTGAATATAGTCCGCTCCGAGCAGCAGCTGTTTGAAAACGGTGCGAAAAATCTGAACATGATTTACAATGTCAATGCGGATGATTTCGCAAAGCATGTGATCTTCTCTTGCGGCAATTTCTTCGTCGTCCCAGTTGGGGCTGTCTTCAAAATAGGCAAAGAATTTGCCGATCTCAGATTTGGGGTACCGGAGCAGATATTCTTCAAATGTAATATCCTTTGGATCTTCCGGTATAGCTTTTAATTTTCGGTAAGCCGTTTTTAACAGCTCTCTTAATTCCCTTTTTTCCATAGCTAATAATTTTTTAATGATACATTTTATGGAGACAGCATAATCATTTGTATAAATTTTGTCAAAAGATTTTTTTTGCGGGATAAATGACGATTTTTCTTCTGCCTTGCTTGACAATCGGAAATTAAGTAACTACCTAAACATTAGGATATAAATTTGACAGTGAACTTATTGTTATTAAAGGAGCAATTAACAATGAAAATTAAACCGTTACACGACCGTGTTCTGATTAAGAGAGTCGATGAAACCGTTAAAACTGCCGGCGGGATTATTATTCCCGATACCGCCAAAGAAAAACCTTCGGAAGGGATTATTGAAGCTGTCGGCGAAGGGCTGCGTACCGAAGACGGTAAGTTAATTCCCTTGAGCGTTAAAGTCGGCGACCGCGTCTTGTTCGGAAAATGGTCCGGTACCGAGGTTAAAGTTGACGGCGAAGACCGTTTGATTGCCAAAGAAGCCGATATTCTGGCAATTTTGGAAAATTAATAAGCTGAAATTATAGAAAGAAGGATTAAACAAATGGCTGCTAAAGATATTGAATTTTCGAATGAAGCCCGCGCTAAAATGCTGCGCGGGGTTGAAACCCTGGCCAAAGCCGTTAAAGTTACTTTAGGTCCCAAAGGCCGCAACGTTATTTTGGATAAATCTTACGGCGCGCCGAAAATCACCAAAGACGGCGTTTCGGTTGCCAAAGAAGTTGAACTGGCCGATAAATTTGAAAATATGGGCGCTCAGCTGGTAAAAGAAGTTGCTCAGAAAACTGCCGATAAGGCCGGTGACGGCACAACGACCGCTACGGTCCTGGCCGAAGCGATTATCCGTGAGGGCTGCAAAGCTGTTGCCGCCGGTATGAATCCGATGGATTTGAAACGCGGTATCGATATGGCGGTTGAAGCGGTGGTTGAAGATATTAAATCGCGCTCAACGGCAATTAAAACTTCGGAAGAAATTGCGCAGGTCGGTACAATTTCGGCCAACGGCGACCGTTCAATCGGCGAATATCTGGCCCGGGCGATGGAAAAAGTCGGCAATGAAGGCGTCATTACGGTTGAAGATGCCAAAGGTTTGGAAACCGAGCTGGATATTGTTGAAGGCATGCAGTTTGACCGCGGTTATCTGTCGCCTTATTTCATTACCAATCCCGAAAAGATGATTTGCGAATATGAGAATCCGTATATTCTGCTTTATGACCAGAAAGTATTCAATCTGCAGCCGCTGATTCCGGTTTTGGAAGCGATTG
>CALXTG010000089.1 GCA_944391355.1 uncultured Alphaproteobacteria bacterium | reverse complement strand
TCGGGAAGGAAGTAAACTTTGGCAAATTGCATAGACTTTGGCCGGTTGGGTGTGTGAATGTCAAGCGAGAGGGGCGCGGCTAACCCGGAGTTAGCGGCAAATAAAAAGATTATCAGTAATAATTTTTTCATTTTTCCCTCGCAGTCAATGGTCAAAGTCTATGCTTTAATGATAGCAAAGGGGCCAAGCCGCCTCAATTATAAAGACACGCAAAACGGCGGCTGATTTGCGTTTGTTGAACAATTATTTAGCGGATACAGTTTTTTAGTCTAATTGACGGACTGAATGCGCAATTAAAATTTTATTGTGGAGAGAAGGGCGGTTGTGATTGCAAACTTGGAAAATATCACCGAAAATTTATATATTAAGTCTTAGGAGGTTTTTTGTCAAAACTGTTATTCAAAAGCAATTGGTTTCCTTTTTGGGTGCTGACGGTGACCGGCTGTCTGCTCAGCGCCTGGCTGCGTTATGAAAATAATTGGGATTTGGCCAATTATCACTATTATAATGCCTGGGCATTTCTGAACGGGCGATTGAATTATGATATTGTCCCCGCTTCGGTGAATACTTTTTTTAATCCGCTTTCCGAGCTGCCGTTTTATTTTCTGATTGAATATTTTAATGATTATCCGGCGGTGGTTTACGGTGTGCAGGGAATTTGGTTCGGTCTGCTGCTGTTTGTCTTTTATAAAATCTGTCTGTTGTTTTTTGACTGTGAAACCTGGGCAGGGCGTTTGGGAATTGCCGCGGCAATATTGGCCGGAGCGAGCGGTTATGCCCTGTGGTTTCAAATCGGTTCGACCACCAACGAAGTGCCGCTGGCTTTGACGGTATTGGCGGTTTTTTATCTGCTGCTGAGAGAATTGGAAAAAACACAGCAGCGTTTGTTTTTGTTCTTTAGCTCCAGCTAACTAATGAGCGCCGCGCTCGGTTTGAAACCGACGGCGGTGGTTTATTGTCTGTCGGCCGGAATGACCCTGATAATCTTTTACCGGCGTTTGCAAAAGCCGCTGCCGATGATTGTTTTGTTTGCTTTGGGCGGCCTGCTCGGTTATCTGGCGGTGAACGGCTGGTGGATGTGGAAATTGTGGGAATTATACGGTAATCCGTTTTTCCCGTTTTTGAACGGCGTCTTCCATTCGCCTTATTTTGATGATTTTAATTTTCGCGATAACCGTTATCTTCCGTCATTGCCGGAGGCTTTGTGGTTCCCGTATCTGTGGTGGACGACGCACGGTGTTTCGGAGGAGTTTTTTATAGATTTTCGTATTCCGTTGGTGTATACGCTGGGCGTAATTTTTTTGACGGCGGCATTGCTGCGGAAAAAAATCGGGTTTTATTGGCGGGAATATCCGCGCTGGTGTTTTCTGGTTGTTTTTATGTTGCTCAGCTATAGTCTCTGGCTGATGATTTTTGCGATTATCCGTTATCTGATTGTGGTCGAAATGCTGGCGGCGATTGTGCTGGTTAAGGCGGCAATCGTTTATGCCCCCTCGAAAAGAAACTGGGCGGTGATTATTTATTGGACAGCGGTTATTTTTGTTTTTCATTTGCTGCTGCGGGCTCCGCTTGACAGTTTTGACTTTGGAAACCGACGCCGGGCCCGCCGGGTTATTGCGGTCGAGAAGGTTAAACTGCCGGAGAATACGCTGCTGAAATTGTATAATTTTCCCTCGGCGGCGCTGGCGGCAGTGTGGGGAAAACAGGTGCCGCTCCGGGCTTTGGGCTATATGCAGTATAACGGAAATTATATGCAGGGCAGCGATTTTGCCGAGCGGGGAAAATTCCGCGAGATGCGCGATGTGATAGAGAAAGAACATCGGGGGCCTGCGGTGATTGTTTACCGTGAAAATTATAATGCGCTTTATGACAAGAAAATAAGGGGGGCGCTGCAGACGGAAGGTATGTTCTGCCGGCGTTTGCGCACCAATCTTGACCGGGGGCTGCATATCTGTGTTCCCGAAGAGCTGAAAGATAAAATATTACAACCGCGGAGGAGAGGAAAATGGCACAAAAAACCGCAGTGATTATTCCCTGTTATAATGAAGGGAAAGCGATTGCCAAAGTGGTAAATGATTTTAAAAAGGTTCTGCCGGAAGCGGAAATCTATGTCTATGACAATAATTCCGATGACGATACGGCGGCGCAGGCGCGCCGCGCCGGAGCGATTGTCCGCCGGGAACCGCGGCAGGGAAAAGGCAATGTGGTACGACGGATGTTTGCCGATATTGAGGCGGATATTTATGTGATGAGCGACGGCGATGAAACTTATGATATTAAGAAAACGCCGCTGTTGGTTAAAGAGCTGCGCGAGAATAACCTGGATATGGTAATAGGCAGCCGCAAGGAAGTCGATCTGGCGGCGTATCGGGTCGGCCATCGCAGCGGGAATCTGGTTTTAACCAAGCTGGTGCAGCATTTTTTTGCTTATCGGCTTGAGGATATGCTGTCGGGGTTTCGGGTATTTTCCAAGCGCTTTGTCAAAACTTTTCCGGCGCAGTCGCCGGGGTTTGAAATTGAGACCGAGTTGACAATTTTTGCCCTGTCGTCCAAAATGCCGATTAAAGAAGTGGAAACGGATTATTTTGCGCGGCCGGCCGGGTCGTTCAGCAAGCTTTCGACAGTTAAGGACGGTTTGCGGATTTTGCGGACAATCGTGATGCTGATTAAAGAAGAACGGCCGTTGTTGTTTTTCAGCATGCTGGCGGCGGTGTTTGCGCTGCTTACGTTGATTTGCGGGGTTCCTTTGATTGAACTGTATCTGGAAACCGGTCTGGTGCCGCGGTTGCCGACGGCGGTCTTAACGGCGGCACTGATGGTATGCAGCGTGGTTTCAATGCTGGTTGGGTTTGTTTTGGACAGTGTTGCCAACAGCCGGAAAGAAACCCGCCGACAGGCTTATCTGCGTTATCCGGTTGTCGGGGAGGAGTAGTTTTGCAATACAGCGGCGCTGAAAATCTTGATGTTATGGAACTGGCGGAAAACTATAACCGTTTTCTGGAGGAAGCGGTAATTCGGGAAATGGGGGAGAGCCGCAATATCGTCGATTTCGGCGCCGGGAGCGCCTATCTGCTGCGGCGGATTGCCGCCCGCAGCGGGCGGAAAATTATGGCTGTCGAACCTGCCGATAATTGGGAAAAAATTTATCGGGAAAACCATATTCCGCGTTATTTCTCCTTAGAAGAATTTGCCGATGAGAGTCTTGATTTTATCTATAGCCTGAGTGTGTTGGAGCATATCCGCGACGACCGGACGGTTGTTAAAATTATGCATCAGAAACTGCGTGAAGGCGGCAAGGTATTTATTTATGTTCCGGCACTGCCGTTTCTGTATTCGGCGATGGATAAAAAAGTCGGTCATTACCGCCGTTATACCAAAGCCGCTTTGACAGAGCTTTTTGACGGGGAGTGGCAGATTAAATATCTGCGTTATGCGGATATTTTGGGCGCCGCGGCTTCGGTGGGATTGAAATGGTTCGGCGCGAAGGACGGTAATTTGAACGGGACGGCGGTTAAGATTTTTGACCGGATTATTTATCCGTTCAGTCTGGCGCTGGATAAAATCAGCGCCGGGCGGATTATCGGCAAAAATTTAATTCTTTGTGCCGTTAAAAAGTCATTTTCTGCGGAAAGAAAAGTGCTTGTGAATAAGGTAGGTGAGAATCGTCACAAGTATAACGTAAACCAGTTGGGAAGCTGCGGGGTAAACTTTGAGGAAAATGTCGGTAAGATTCAGCCATAGCAGATTGAGCAGCAAAAGCAGAAGATAGGCGCCCCAGGCCTTGAAATATTCATGAATAAAATTGCCGCGGCTTTCGAA
>CALXTG010000088.1 GCA_944391355.1 uncultured Alphaproteobacteria bacterium | reverse complement strand
CGGCCACTTTATACAGTTCTGAAGAATATCTTGCCCCTTTTATAAGGACAATATCATTATTTTGCAATAATTTATTTAGCAAAAATTCATCCAAACCTTCTTTATTTTCAAAATAAAACCGTTGCATCGCTTCCGGAAGCTGCGCCAAAACATCTTTGGTTTCGGGGCAAATGCCGATAACAATGTCAATATCTGCGGCAGCGGCAACCTGCCCGACTTCCCGGTGCTGCGCCTGCGAAGTTTCGCCAAGCTCGGCCATTTTGCCGATAACGGCAATTTTGCGTCCCGTATTTTTCATAGCCGCCAAAGCTTTTATTGCCAGCTTCATCGCCTCAGGCTGGCCGGAATAACTGTCATCAATCAGCGTATAACTTCCTCCGGCGGGCAGATGCAGCATATGCTGTTTGCCCCGGCCGTCCAAAGCGCCGAAATTTTTAATTTCATCCTGCGCTTTTTGGACATCCAGCCCCAGCTCTTTGACTACCGCCAGCGTCGCCCAGGCATTATAAAAATGATGTTCGCCTTCGGCAGCCGTCGCAAACTGATAATCCCCCTGATTCTGCCGCCCGAATTTGACGATTTTCGCTCCTTTTTCGGCCGCCCTTTTCTCCAAAACTCCGGCAAAATTGGTATCGGCATTGATAACGGCGATTCCTCCGCTCTTCAATCCCGAAAATATTTCCGCCTTGGCTTCGGCAATTGCTTCCAAATCGGGGAAAAACTCAATATGCATCGGATAAACATTCGTCACCAGGGCAATATCCGGCTGCACATAGGAAACCAAACGTGCAATCTCGCCTTTGGCGCTCATTCCCATTTCAATCACCGCATAATCGGCACTCATATCCAAATCACACAGCGTCTTCGGCACACCGACAAAATTGTTAAAATTGCCGCTGGTGGCATAAACTTTGCCGAAGCGGCTCAAAATAAATTTCAGCTCCTCTTTGGTAGTTGTCTTGCCGGCGCTGCCGGTCAGGCCGATAACCTTCCCCTTAAAAAAAGAACGGTTATAAGCGCCGATTCGCCCGTAAGCTTCCAGACAATCCCGAACCACAATCTGCCGCTCGGCCGGAATCTCTTCTAAAAAATGCTCAACCATCACCAAAGCCGCGCCATTTTGCAAAACCTGCGCGGCATAATCATGACCGTCAAATTTTTCGCCTTTGAGAGCAATAAACAAATCTCCGGCGGCAATCTGCCGGCTGTCGGTCGAAATATTCTCAATCTCTGCTTCCGCCGGCCGGCTTTCCGAACCGACAATCTCACAGATTTTTTTAGAATTTATTTTCTGCATTATTCCAGTCCTGATAAATCGGAAAAGCCGCGCAAAGCTCCAAAACTTTGGCCTTCACCTCGGCAACTTCATTTTCCGCATTTCCGGCGGCCATTGCGTCGATAATATCGCAAATCCAGCCGGCAATCTGTTCAAATTCTTTTTCTTTGAAACCGCGGGTTGTTCCGGCCGGCGTACCTACTCTGATTCCCGAGGTAACCTTCGGCGGCTGCGGATCATACGGAATAGCGTTTTTATTGCAGGTAATATGCGCCGTTTCCAAAACTTCGGCCACATCTTTTCCGGTCAGCCCCTTCGGCCGCAAATCAACCAGCAGCAGATGCGTATCGGTACCGCCGGCAACCAAATTCAAGCCTCTGGATTTAAACACTTCACCCATGGCTTTGGCATTTTTAACCACCTGAACCGCATAGTTTTTAAATGCCGGCGCCAGATCTTCTTTAAAACAGACGGCTTTGGCGGCAATCACATGCATCAACGGCCCGCCCTGCGTTCCGGGAAAAATTGCCGAGTCGATTTTTTTGGCAAGCTCGGGATTATTGGTCAAAATCATACCGCCGCGGGGACCGCGCAGGGTTTTATGAGTCGTTGTCGTCACCACATCGGCATATTGCAGCGGATTCGGATGTACACCGCCGGCAACCAGCCCGGCAAAATGCGCCATATCCACCATCAGATAGGCGCCGACTTTATCGGCAATTTCGCGGAACCGCTTAAAAGCAATAATCCGCGGATAAGCCGAACCGCCGGCAATAATCAATTTCGGCTGGTGTTCAAACGCCAGACGCTCAACTTCGTCATAATCAATTAAATCACTGCCTTTGCAGACGCCGTACTGCACCGCTTTCAGCCATTTCCCCGAAATCGAAACCTTGGAACCGTGTGTCAGGTGGCCGCCGGCATCCAGCGACATTCCCAAAATCACGTCATGGGGCTGCAACAACGCAACATAAACCGCGGTATTGGCCTGCGAACCGGAGTGCGGCTGAACATTGACATATTCGGCATTAAACAGCTGTTTGGCGCGGTCGATTGCCAGACGTTCGACAACATCGACACATTCGCAGCCACCGTAATAACGCCGGCCGACATACCCTTCGGCATATTTATTGGTCATAATTGACCCCTGAGCCTGTAAAACCGCCGGAGAAACAATATTCTCCGAAGCAATCAGCTCAATCTGATTCTGCTGGCGTTTTAATTCATTTTCAATTGCCGCAAAAACCTCTTTATCTTCATCTTGCAAATTCTGTTCAAAATCCATTCTTTCCTCCGGCTTACTTATCAAGCTTGCACAATCGCTGTTCATGACGACCGCCTTCATAACGGCTGTTCATAAAAATTTTAAGACGTTCGATCGCCTGCTCGGCCGTCATGGTTCGGCCGCCAAAAACGACGATATTGGCATTATTATGAACTTTCGCCGATTCGGCGGTAAAATTGTCATAGAGAATTGCCGCGCGGATTCCTTTATGGCGATTGGCAGCGATTGATATCCCGATTCCCGTGCCGCAAATCAGAATTCCCCAATCGGCTCGCTTTTCCGCCAACTCTTTGACCACAATTTCGGCAAAATTGGGATAATCGTCAAGCCCGTCATTAACCGGACTCATATCTGCCACTTCAAGATTTTGATTCTGCAAAAAATTAATGATATTTTTTTTCAGTTCGACACCGCCGTGATCAGATGCTATGGCAATTTTCATAACCCAGTTTCCCCTTATAAAATTCAACTCCGGCTTATGATACAGGATAAAGAACATAAAAAAAGAATTTTTTTTGCATAATAACAAAAAAAGCTATTGACGCAGAAAAAAAATATTGTATATATGTATTCACCGATTGAGAGACGGTAACACGATTGGCCGGTTGGCAGAGTGGCTCATGCAGAGGACTGCAAATCCTTGTACATCGGTTCAATTCCGGTACCGGCCTCCAACATATTATTCCGGCTTAGCTCAGCGGTAGAGCAATCGGCTGTTAACCGATTGGTCGCCTGTTCGAATCAGGCAGCCGGAGCCATAAAAAAAGCCTCCCCTTGCGGGAGGTTTTTTTATGGCTTTTTACTGTCTGTTTGAGCGGCGACCAACGGGAGCCTGTTTGAAGCAGGCTCGAGGATAAAAAACACCGCTGCTCCGGTGTTTTTTACCGCAAGAGGCGAAGTTTTGTCAGCGAGCGAGTGATGTGTAAACAAACGAAGCGAGACTTACAAAATAAGTGACCGACGCGCAGTTAGTGAGCTTCAGCGAACTTACTAAGGTAGAGTCGGAGCACTCCTCTAACTTGCTTTCCCCACGTGGGAGGTTTTTTTATGGCTCCTTGCTGCTCTGTTGAACGGGCGAAGCCTGTTCGTATTCAGGCTCG
>CALXTG010000087.1 GCA_944391355.1 uncultured Alphaproteobacteria bacterium | reverse complement strand
AATCTTAATCCCGAACGCCGTCCCCAACCCAATCCCCGGACGACGCCGGCGCCAACCCGCGACGGAGGCCGTTAATGCTGAAAAAACTGCTCCGGCTGCTGAAACTGCTCGTCATTGCAGCGCTTTGGACATGGATTTACGTGCTTTCTGCCGACTGGCTGATGATAAAAGCCTGGAATTTTAATTTTCTATCCGTGAACGACTGGCGGACAATTAATATTTTCTGGCAAAACGGCGGCATTATAAAAGAAAGCAAAGATTATCTGTTTT
The DNA here is from genome assembly GCA_944391355.1 of uncultured Alphaproteobacteria bacterium. Classification (GTDB taxonomy): domain Bacteria; phylum Pseudomonadota; class Alphaproteobacteria; order RF32; family CAG-239; genus CALXWF01. The sequence continues at coordinate 2,388 of CALXTG010000087.1, read as the reverse complement.
TAGGGACACTGCTGTTAATCGTTCCGCTCTGGTACTGGGTGCTGCGCCTTCTGTGCCGGATAAACTGGCTCAATCTGCTTCTGGCGCCGTTTATCTGGTATAATAACTACATTATCCGCAAATACGGCGCCGATTCAAAACGAATTATCCTGAAAAATCTCGGCAAAAGCCGTCCGGTTAAAGAAGAGCTGGCCGCCATGATGCCCAAAGCCAAATCCCGGGAAGAAATGAACCTCGAAGCGGAACAGATCCGCAGTTCGCTGCAGGAAAAACTGCAAAAACGCAAAGAAAAATAAATTATGCTATTGTTAACTAATATTGTTTATACTTTAGATTAAAGTATAGCTGGAGATTATATTGAAACCGATACTGATATTACTGCGAATCGCTTTAGTCGGTCTGATATGGAGTGTATTCTTTATCGACGGAATTCGCGTGATTATGCTCAAAAACTGGCGTTTCGATATATTCGACACCTATCATTGGCAGCACGCCTGGGATCTCTGGCTGTCGGGCGTTGTAATTTCCACCCCCAAAGAATGGGCCTTTGTCCTGATTATCGTTTCCTTTATCCCTCTGTGGCTGACCGGCTGGGCCGCCCTCAGCATGCTGCCTTGGGAACGTTATTTAATCAGGCTGGCCGAACTGCCGATGATGCTCGTCAACAAATTCTTTTTCAAACCGGTTAAAATCATTGCCAATACGACCGCAGGCCCCAAAATCCACAAGAAAAAATCGTATAAGGAAATACGCCCCAAAAGCATCCGCGCCCCGCTTGACGAACCGGTTATTCAGACTCTGCCGACCGGTCATAACAATCTGCCGACCGGTCACAGCAAGCCGATAACCGCCGGCCTGCCGCCGGTAATTCCGATGCCCGAAACCCCGGCCGCCGACAGTAAATTTGACCATTCATTGTTCAAATTTGACGACGATGATGATGATTTTGAATTTAACATCGATGCTTTTGACGAAAAACCGGCGCCCGCGCCTGAACCAGAACCCGAACCCCGTGCCAAAGCGCCGCAAAACGCCTCGCGGGATAATAAAGGAAACAAAAACAAAAATAAGAGCAACCGGGACAATAATGACCGCCGCGGCAATAACCAGGAACGCGGCGCCAACAGTCAAAACCGCAGCGGCGGCAATTCGCTTTATGATATTCTCAAACAAAAAGGTTATGAAGTTATCACCGGCGCCACAATTAAAGATACCCTGATTGATTTTATCGGCATCGGCGGCAGCGAACTCTGTATCTGCCTGTTGGATAAAGAACCCGGGGACTGGCTGGCCGACGAGGAACGCTTTAACGACGAAGAACCCCTGTGGTTTTCGGAAAGTTCGCACCGGATATCGCCGGTCCGCAAAATTGATCTGGCCCGCCAGCTGCTCAGCGACAAACTGGCCGACGCCGATTTGAATCTGAACGTAAAACCCTATGTCATTATACAATTCGGCAACATCATCAATGCCGAAGACATGTTTGAAATCTGGGACGAAATGAATATTACCGTTGCCCGCATCGACCGCGGCTCGCCCAAAGAATTAAAACCCTTTGTCAAAGCGCTTGACGAAAACTCGGAAAAGATTGATAAAGAGAAACTGGATAAACTCCGCAAACTCATCCGCGGAATCTCATAACAGACAGGTGTAAAAATGGCTATAGATAAAAGTGGTGAAGAATGGGAAGAATATAACAACGCCGTCAAATGGATGGCGCTGACCGTTACGATCTCCCTGGCCGTTACCATTATTTTAGCATTGATCTCCATGCCTTTGGGATACCTCATCGGCAGCGGTATTTCGCAAAAAACTTTTGCCGTGGTTTCCAAATTCATGTCAACGGTTTTTAACGACCCCGGCTATCTGTTTTCGCGCTACTGGAGCTGGTTCAGGCAGTTAATGAATTATAACGGTCCGTTTTCGGTCAGTTTATGGTTGCCGATTCTTCCGTTTATTACGCTGCCGGCCGGGCTGCTGATCGGCGTGCTGACCAACCCCTATCGCTTCCAGTCCAATATCCACGGTTCCGCCCGCCTGGCCACGCTTAAAGATATTAAAAACATGAAGCTGCTTGACGGTTTCTGCATTGTCGTCGGGCGCTTTAAGGGACACCTGCTGCGCATGAGCGAAACCTTATCCTGTCTGTGCTGTGCGCCTCCGGGTACCGGTAAAACCGCCGGCGTGGTTATTCCTACGATTTTTAACTCTCCGGGCATGAGCATTGTTGTTAACGACCCGAAACCGGAACTTTGCTTTTCGACCACCGGCGCCCGTGCCAAAGAAGGTCCCGTTTTTGTTATTAACTGGGGTGCCGAAGACAATCCCGCCGAAGGCATTTATTATCCGAGCTGGAATCCGCTGTCGCCGACCGCTATTCCCGCCCCC
>CALXTG010000086.1 GCA_944391355.1 uncultured Alphaproteobacteria bacterium | reverse complement strand
CGTCAGAGAGTTTGAGCTCGATATTATCGGAAAGGGTAATTTTGCCTTTGATGACAATTAATCCTTCTTTTCCGGAAGCAACAGCGTCAAGAAGTTCCGTTTCGTTGCTGACGACCGCAGAAACATTATTGTTGATTTCAAGAGTCTGAGAAACAACGGCTTTGGCCTGTTCGAGGAATTTAGTGCCGGAGGCAATCGCTTCAGAAGCGGCTTTAATCGTCTGCACGCCCTGCGACATAGCGTCTAACAAAGCGGTTAAATCGGCGGCGCGGTTATTTAACGAAGAAGCGGTGTAATAAGAAGAGGGATTATCGATTGCCGAAGAAACTTTAAGACCGGTCGCTAAGCGGTTTTGCACAATATCCTGCTGACTTGCAATATTTTGCAAGCTCAACAAGTTGCTGCGCATTGACGCTGTTAACGAAATCCCCGACATTCTCTCGGCCCCATGTTATTCTGGTTTCTTTCCTCTTGTCATGTTCAGATGACTTTCCTCCCTCATGTTATTTTGGTGCTTGACACGAGTATCCCGGTTGATAACTTAGCCTAATAAGTTAACCTGGATTCTAAGGTTAAGACGGCGAATGACGATAAAAATAAGTCGAACCATGACAATAGAGATATATTATCATACTTTCCTATTCTAAACAATAGATATTAATAAAGATTTAGCATAACCTCTTTTTCTGTCTAAACAGATTGAACCGAGTTTTGTCAAAAAAGCCTCCGGTTCGGAGGCTTTTTATAAAAGGTTGGTCGTGAAATTATTTCTTTTCCAGCGGGAATATTTGGACGCCGTTGGTGGTTGTGCTTTCGTTGGTCGAATTGCTGTTGGTATTCTGACTGACGGGAGCGCTGAAACCGCTTTGGTTGTTTTGAGGCGCGGCAGCCGGTTTAGGGTTGCTCAGAGCCGGACTCAGAGGGTAGGCGTCTTTGGGCAGACGCAGCAGCATATAGCCGTTGCCGCCGCCGTAAGCAGGTCCGGACAGGCCGATAGAGTAGAAACCGCCGATGAAGCCGTAATCAAGGTCGATATAATCAATTGAGAAAACGGTTTTGACGGTTGTGTGGCCGACAGCCGTCATTTTGCAGCTGTATCCGCTGTCTTCAAGCAAGATGTGATTAACATTGCGGGCAAATAACAGTGATTTTGACGGGGCGCAGTCGGGAGACTGGCCGTTATAGGTAAGGTTGTAATTTAAGATCAGATTGATCTGATTATTGCCTTTGCCGACGGTAACATCGGTGATTTTAACATTGTCGATATACATATAGGCAGGGGTGATTCCGACCGTAATCGGTAAGGTTATATAGTTTTCCAGACAGACGTGGCTGGCCGGGTCGGCCTGACAAACCAGAGCTTTTTGCCGGTTATTATTGTCAAAAAGCTGCAACAGGCTGTTGTATATATATTCCCGCGACATTGACAGTTTGGCCGGGGCGCATTGTTTCGCCCGGCAGACGACAATTGAACTGGACGGCTGTATCGGAGCGGTGCTGACGGAGGTCGATTTCTGCGTTTTGGCCCAGGCCATAGGATTGCTGAAAGCCTCCTGCAGGTTAACGGCCCGGCAGCCGGCGGCAGCTGTCAGGATAACAGCCAAACATAAAATTCGCGATAAATTTACTGACACGATAATCTTGTCCCTGCTAAAATTAATTATTCTGCCTTATCATAAGGCAAAGATTAATAAACACCAAAGTTTTTTTTAGTTTATTAAACAGTTTTTTACGATATAGTATCCTGAGATATGAGAAAGGGAAATAAATGAGAACGCTGTTGTGGGTTGGATTGGTTTTGACTCTGATTATGCAGCTTATGCAGCCGGTTGCCGCAAAATCGAAAATTTATGTTGTCGACGGAGACAGCATTTTTATCGGCGAAAGGGAGATCCGCCTGTCGGGAATTGATGCGCCCGAATATCATCAGTCCTGTTTTGATGCCGAACACCGGGAGTATGCCTGCGGTGTTAAGTCTCGGGAATATCTGGTAAAGCTGGCGGGGGCGGATCTGCGGTGTGATAAAATTACGGTTGACCGCTATCATCGGGAAGTTGCCGATTGCTACAGCAACGGTAAAAACATCAATCGCGAGATGGTCGCCGCCGGTTGGGCGGTGGCTTACACCCGCTATACAAAAGATTATGCCGCGGCCGAAAAATCGGCGCGCCGCCGCAAAGTCGGCATTTGGCAGGGAAAATTCATGCAGCCGGAGTTCTACAGAATTTTAAAGAAAGATTAAGTTTTTGTGGAAATTTATGTTGACAGCGCAAAAAATCTATGTATATTGCAAACAACGTTTTATGTTTAAAATAATGAATTAATTAGGTGAAATACAATGTACGCAGTAATTAAAACAGGCGGAAAACAATACAAAGTAGCATCCGGTGATGTTCTTAAAATTGAAAAAATCGCCGCTGAAGAAGGTAAAGAAGTTGTTTTCAACGAAGTTTTGGCTTTAAACGAAATCATCGGTACGCCGCTGGTTGACGGTGCCAGTGTTAAAGCAACCGTTCTTAAACAGGCTAAAGATGCCAAAGTTATTGTTTTCAAAAAGAAAAGAAGACACAACTATCGCCGCAAAAACGGCCACAGACAAAATATCACTCTGGTAAAAATTACCGATATTTTGAGCAAATAGTATAAGAGATTTGAGGAGATTGAATTATGGCACATAAGAAGTCAGGCGGTAGTTCCAATAACGGACGCGATTCCGCCGGTCGTTATCTGGGTATTAAGAAATCCGGAGGTCAGGCTGTTATTCCCGGTAACATCATTATCCGTCAGCGCGGCACTAAATATCATCCGGGTGCCAATGTCGGAATGGGTAAAGATCATACGATTTTTGCCACTGCCGAAGGTAAAGTCCAGTTTTCGACTAAAGCCGGCGACAGAACCTATGTATCGGTTGTTACCGAATAGGTTTCAGGTAAAATATAAAACGGTGGAGGGGGTGTCTTAATGCCCCCTTCATTTTTCTGAATATATGGTTTATATGTATATCAGGTTCAGTAAAGCGGAAAAAGATGAAATTTTTAGATCAGGCCAAAATATTTGTTAAGTCAGGAGACGGCGGCGCCGGCTGTGTTTCTTTTCGCAGGGAGAAATACATTGAATTCGGCGGTCCGAACGGCGGTGACGGCGGTAAGGGCGGTAATGTTATCATTGAGGCCGTTGAGAATCTGAATACCCTGATTGATTTTCGCTATCAACAGCATTTTAAGGCGCCGCGCGGACAGCACGGCATGGGATCAGATAAGGCCGGTAAAAAAGGTGATGATATTATCATTAAAGTTCCGGTCGGTACCGAGATTTTGGCAGAAGACGGCGAAACGCTGATTGTAGATATGGTTACGCCCGGACAGACTTTTGTCATTGCCAAGGGGGGTGACGGCGGCCGCGGAAATGCCCAGTTTAAGAATTCGGTCAATCAGGCGCCGCGTTATGCCGAACCGGGGTGGCCGGGGCAGGAAATGTGGATTTGGCTGCGGTTGAAGGTTATTGCCGATGTCGGCTTGATCGGAATGCCCAATGCCGGAAAATCGACGTTTCTTTCCGCGGTTACCAAAGCCCGTCCGAAAATAGCCGATTATCCGTTTACAACCTTGCATCCCAATCTTGGTGTCGCCTGGGTCGATAATTATGAAATGGTGATTGCCGATATTCCCGGTTTGATTGAGGGAGCTCATGAAGGGGTCGGTCTCGGCGACCGTTTTTTGAAGCATGTGGAAAGATGCGCGGCGTTTCTGCATCTGGTGGATATTACCTCCGAAGATGTTGTCGGAGCGTATAAAGCAATCCGCCGCGAGCTGGAACTTTATAATGTTAAATTGAGTGAAAAACCGGAGGTCGTGGCATTAAGCAAAGCCGATGCGTTGCCCGAAGATGAGACTGCCAAAAAAGTCAAACAGCTGGAAAAAGCAATCGGTAAAAAAGTTTATGCGATTTCCTCGGTGGCCAAAAAAGGTTTGTTTGACTGTCTGTTGGACTTGAATAAATATATTACCCGTGACCGTCTGAAAAAAGATGCGGTTCCGGAAATGACCGTTGATGAAAATCAGCCTTGGTCCCCGTTATAAGAGGAGTAGTATTTGGTGACTGAAAATCAAGAAAATGCGATTTTAAGCCTTATTGAAAAGACGCTTGAGGATAATAAAGCGGAAGATGTTGTGGTTATAGATCTTAAGGGAAAGACCTCAATTGCCGGACATATGGTGGTTGCTTCGGGGACTTCGCAGCGTCATGTTGCCGCGTTGGCCGAACACGTGACTCAGGCTCTGAAAGCAGCCGGTTATCCGTCGGTTACCGAGGGCGAAGAAAAGGCTGACTGGGTGCTGGTTGACGCTTATGACGTGATTGTTCATATTTTTAAACCCGAAGTCAGGGAGTTTTATAGTTTGGAAAAAATGTGGTCCACTGTCAAAACTCGTCCGCTGGGTAACTAATACAGATTTTTCGTAATGAAAGTGACTATTTTAGCAATCGGAAAATGTAAGGCTAAATCTCCCGAGGCTGAGATTATTGCCGAATATGTCAGACGTTGTTCCTGGAAAGTGACGGTTAAAGAACAGGATAATTCAACTCAGGAACAGGAAGCCAAATTTTTGCAGGAGCATATTCCGGCCGGCGCTAAAGTGATTGTTTTGGATGAGCGTGGCGAAAATCTTAAAAGCCTGGAGCTTGCGGAAAAAATAAAAAACTGGCAGCTGAACGGAATTTCAGAAATCTGCTTTTTAATCGGCGGGGCTGACGGACATCTTCCGTCTACCCGGGACAAAGCTGATTTACTCCTTTCTTTCGGGCGTCTGACACTTCCTCATATGTTAATGCGTGTCGTCCTCTCGGAACAAATCTACCGTCTGGAAAAGATTATTGAGGGGCATCCTTATCACAGGGAATAAAAGCCATCTAGCGGCCAATTAATACAGAAATTTCGGTATAAAATTTTTAGTCGTGTACTTTTATGTACACTCAAAAAATTTTTACCTCATTTCTTATTACTTGACTCACTATCTGGCTTTTCTTACATAAAAGCTTGTATAACGAGCTATTAGAGCAATTTACTTGCCGCACGCTATCCGAACTTTCTTACATAAAAGCAATATTTCTTATTATTTGCCGCATTCTCCGAGTTTTCTTACATAAAAATAATATTTCTTATTATTGAGTTTTCTTACATAAAAGTCGGAGATTAAAAAAAGAACCTTCGCTTGCACGAAGGTTCAGACTGACATTCGCACACCCTTACTGATTGTCGGTCTTTTTTTATTATAGCAGCTAAATTTCTGTTCGGCAATCAGAGTTTTAAGGAGGATTGTTCCAGCTCTTTGATTTTATCACG
>CALXTG010000085.1 GCA_944391355.1 uncultured Alphaproteobacteria bacterium | reverse complement strand
TCTCTTTCCTGCAGGTTGATTTGAATCACGTTGGGGAAAAAGCTGCGGCGCAGAGTGACCTCTTTTACCCAGGGCAGGGCCTCAAGGTTGTTGCGCAGAAATTCCAGGTCAACGGCAAGAATATTGTCGCCGCGCCTGATGTTGGTCATCTCCCTGATGTCGGATAGAGAGGTTTTATTGCGGCCGATGACAATTACGTCATCGACTGTAAAGCCCCAGGCGGAAGTCCGGGAATAAAAACCGCGGCGCAGATCTTCAATCCGGCGCCCGAGCCAGTCGCTGTTGGCCACGTAAGTCAGAAAAGCGAGCAGAAAAATGCTCAGCAGAACCAACAGCGAACCGCCCAGCCGGCAGGGCCATTCCCGGGGGAGGGCTACCGGAGTATAGGTGTTGCCGTCGGAAATCTGCGGCTTTTTTGACGCGGATTTAAACATTATTTCTTACTAGGTATCCCCATGCGTTTGACTTCCCATTCCAAGGTTATGGAAGTGGCTTTTTTGACTTTGTCGACGATGGTTTCGCCGAGCTCCTCAAGATCGGCGGCGCGGGCATGTCCGGTATTGATCAGGAAATTGCAGTGCTTTTCCGAGACTTTGGCGCCGTTAATCTGCAGTCCGCAACAGCCGGCTTTCTTTATCAGTTCCCAGGCTTTGAGGCCGTCGGGGTTTTTAAAAGTAGAACCTGCGGTGCGTTCATTATAAGGCTGATTTTGTTTGCGATATACTTTTTGCTCGTCGATTGTTTGAGCTATGGCGACGGCGTCTTTGACTTCGGTTTTGAAGGTTATTGACGTGATAATCCAGTCATCGGGAAAAAAACTGCTGCGATAAGAGAGCATCAGGTCATCAACACCGACGGTATATTTTTCTCCGGTGCCGTCGACAATTGTCGCCGATTGAATAACGTCTTTAACCGAGCGGCCGAAGCAGCCGGCATTGGTTTTGACCGAACCGCCGATAACGCCGGGGATTGAACAGATAAATTCCAACCCGCCGATTTTGTTTTCGATAAAGGTTTTTTGTAAGTCGACATTGCGGACGCCGGCAAAACAGGTGATGTTATCCGCGCCGATTTTGACATGTTTGAAATATTTTGAGGTCAGTTTGATGACAACGCCGGGGATGCCGCCGTCGCGAATCAGGACATTGGAGCCGCCGCCCAGAATACAGACCGGAAGATTGTAGGGTTTGGTCTTCATGAAAAAGCACAAATCATCTTCGTCTTCGGGAATATACATAACTTCGGCAGGACCGCCGACCCGGAACCAGGTATGGCGCGACAGCAAAACATTCTTGAGATATTTGCCGCGCACTTCGGGGAGAAGTTTAATTAATTCATTTTGCGAAGAACCGAATCCGAACATATTTATTTTCCTGATTTTTTAGTGATAATTTCTTTTTCAATCGCGTCGGCAAAACGTTCGGCCGCATTTAAAACCGCGATTTTTTTGGCGCTGGCAGACATCATCTGCAATAACTCGCGATCCTGCAGCAGATTTTCCAGTACCTGATGCAGTTTTACGGCCGTAAAGTCAGACTGGCGGATAACGATTCCGGCCCGGGCATCTTCGATTTCACGGGCATTGGAAGTCTGGTGATCATCTGCGGCGATCGGCAGCGGCACCAGCACCGAAGGAAGGCCGACAATGGCAATTTCACAAATAGAGGAGGCGCCGGCGCGAGAAATGATAACATGGCTGCCGTTGTAAATTTCAGGCATATTTTCAAAAAACGGCGATAAAATGACTTCGGTTTCGAGACCTTTGTAGGCTTCCTTTACCGCTTCGACATCATCGGCGCGGCATTGCTGAAAAATTTTGATTTGTTTACGTTGGTCGGCTGAAAAACGCGCGATTGCAGCCGGCAGGACGTCTCCGAAAACTTTAGCGCCCTGACTCCCGCCCATAACCAAAATCTGAAATTTATGCTCGGCGTCGACGGGCGGCAGTTTACGCTCATGAAGCGCAACAATCGACTGACGAACCGGCATTCCGGTCAGAACGGTTTTAATATCCTGAGGCGTATATTTTACTTTGCGGAAGCTTTGTGCAATCAGGGCAGCATATTTGCTTAAGAAACGGTTGGTGCGGCTCATTACCGAATTTTGTTCGTGAAGAACCAGGTCGTTTCCCAGCAGAATGGCTGCCATGGCGCAGGGAAAAGAGGCATATCCGCCGAAACCGACGACACAGACCGGCTTACGTTTCAGAAGCAGCAGGGCTGACTGGACAATGCCGATACAGGTTTTGGCCAGGCTTTGCAGCTTAAAGAGTTTAGATTTTCCGACCAATGCGCCGGCCAATACGGCATGATTGGGAATTTTGGCCAGACTGCCTTTGTAATTATCCTTGCCGCGGCTGTCGGTAACCAATTCAACTTCATAACCGCGTTTGAGCAGTTCTTCGGCGAGAGATTCCGCCGGGTAAACATGACCGCCGGAACCGCCGGCCGTGACGATGATTAGAGGTTTTTTATCTTTTTCAGTCGTTTTCATCTTGATCCTCCGCGTGTACGTTTTTACGGGTAATGGCCAAGAGCATGCCAATTCCCAGAGCCGTCGCCAGCAGTGAAGAACCGCCGTAGGAGATTAACGGCAGAGTCATGCCTTTGGTCGGCATTAAATGCAGGGCCGACGCCATATTGATTATGCCCTGCAGTCCGAAGGAGGCACTCAGTCCCGCTGCGGACAGGATAATAAACAAATTGTTGTCTCGTGACGAAATCATCATTGAACGTATAACTATCGTGGCATAGATTCCGATAATAATCAAGCATAAGAACAGACCGTATTCTTCGGCGGCAACTGCAAAAATAAAATCGGTATGGGCATCGGGGATATTCATTTTGACAACGCCCTCGCCGGGGCCGCGGCCGAAAAAATGTCCGCTCTGAAACGCCTCGAGCGATTTCTTCACCTGGTAGCTTAACTCGTTATCGGAGGCCAGAAACTGTTGGATGCGGATTTGAACATGAGGCAGGAAACAATAAGCGCCGATAATGCCGATCAGGCCGCCCAACACCAGCAGTCCGACCAGCCACAGCGGAAGGCCGGCAAGAAAAAACTGAAATCCCCAGATGACGCTGATGACAAAGGTCATGCCGAAGTCCGGTTGTGAAATCAGCAGTCCGGCTGTAAAGAAAAAGAGCAAGACGGAAAGCAGATTGCCGGGGAAATCCTGAAATCTTTTGCGGCCGTCAAATAGCCAGGCGGCAACGACGATAAAGGTCGGTTTCAAAAATTCCGACGGCTGGAGCGGAAAGCCGAAAATTCTGATCCAGCGGGTCGCGCCTTTGATTTCCTGTCCCCAGATTAAAGTAGCGACGGTCAGAATGACAGTCAGAATATATCCGAGAATGGCGGTGCGGCGGATAAATTTGAGATTCTGCATTGAGATAAAGAACATAACGCCCAGAGCCAGCGGAATAAATACGGCTTGTTTTTTGACAAAGTGAAAGCTGCCGACGCCGATACGATTGGCAACGGCGGGACTGGCCGAGCAGGTCAGAAAAATCCCGATAAATACCAGCGCGAGAATCAGGACGAGCAAAATTTTATCAACGGTCCACCACCAGTTGGCAATAGTGCTGCGGCTGTTTCGCGAAAATAAAATCACGCCGGTTTCTCCTTATTTCAAAATCAATGCGGTTAATCCCAAAACCGCCAGAGCCAGAGCGGCAATCCAGAAGCGGATGACAACCCGGGTTTCCGGCCAGCCGCATTGTTCAAAATGATGATGGATCGGCGCCATTTTGAAGAATCTTTTGCCGCCGGTTTTGCGGTAATAGGCGACCTGAATCATGACGGATAAGGCTTCGATGACAAAAACGCCGCCGACAACGGCCAGCAGAATTTCATGCTTTACAATGACGGCAACCGTTCCGAGGAGAGCGCCCAAGGCCAGCGAGCCGGTATCGCCCATAAAGACTTGCGCCGGAGCGGCATTAAACCATAAAAAGCCGATACAGCCGCCGATAACCGCGGCGCAGACAACGGCGATTTCGCCGGCATGGGGAATTGGCAGAATGTAAAAATATTCGTTCATGCTGCTGCCGCAGATGCCGGCAATAATCATAAAGACGGCGAAAGAGGCGACCAGCAGCCCCGAAGCCAGGCCGTCAAGGCCGTCGCTGAGATTAACGGCATTGGAGGCGCCGGCGATAACAACCATGGCAAAGGGAATGTAAAACAGCCATAAATTTAAAGCCAGGTGCTTAAACCAGGGAAAAGTAAGCAGATAGCGCGACGGTTCGGGCGTCAGCAGCGTAATGACGGTTACGGCGGCAAAAGCTGTGGTAAATTGCAAAAACAGCTTCATTTTGGCGCTCATGGCATTAGCGGTTTGTTTGGTGACTTTGACGTAGTCGTCGGCAAAACCGACAAAGCCGTATACCAGTAAGACCAAAATGCAGATCCAAACCAACGCATTGCTTAAATCGGCCAATAACAGCACAGTCAGAATGCTGCTGCCGAGAATCAACAGCCCGCCCATGGTCGGCGTGCCTTTTTTGGTTAACAGATGCGATTGGGGGCCGTCTTCGCGAATCGGCTGTCCTTTTTTCTGATGATGACGGAGGAAATCAATCAGTTTAGGTCCGCAAAGCAGAGATAAGCCGAGAGCAATGAAAAAAGCCGCGGCGGCGCGGAGCGGCAGCGGAAGACAGCCGTCGAGCTGAAAATAAGCACAGATATTATATAACATATTACATTCCCTGAAACAAATTCGAATTTGTCAGGAATTGTAGACTCAATATCTAAAATAAGTCTTAAAAAATCGGTGCGTCCGGTAAAAAACTTGCGGTTTTTAACGATAAAGCGACGAGTGTTTGTAATTTTCTATCGCATGGCGCAGCAGAACACCGATAATCGCAGCGACCGGCACGGCGATCATTAAGCCCAGGAAACCGAGCAGCACGCCGCCGGCCAGTAAGGCGAACATAACCCAGACCGGATGCAGTCCGACATTGTCGCCGACCAGTTTCGGGGTCAGGAAATTGCCTTCAATGAATTGTCCGACCACAAAGACCAATGCCACATGAAGCACCGGGGTCAGGCTGTCAAACTGGGCAAAGGCAATCGAGATGCTGACGACAAAGCCGAAAATGCTGCCGACATAGGGGATAAAAGAAATCAAACCGGCGATAAAGCCGACCAGAACGCCAAGTTCGAGGCCGACCGCATAAAGGCCGACGGAATAAAAGGTTCCGAGCAGAATACAGACGCTGAGCTGGCCGCGGATAAAGCCGGAAAGCGTCCGGTCAATTTCTTTGGCTTGGAGAATGATTTCTTTTTTGGAGTTGCGGGGCAGGAGTTCTTTGACTTTGGCAAGAAAATTATCCCAGTCGCGCAACATATAGAAGGCGACGATCGGCGTAATCAGCAGCAGCGAAAGCAGGTTGATCAGGGCAAAACCGCCGCTTACCAGACCGCCCATCAGCGAGCCGACGATTTTCAGGTTGTTGGTCATATTGTTTTTGAGATATTCGCGGATTTTTTCCGGCTGCAAAGACGGGAAGTGGTCCTGCAGCTCAATGAAAACCGGTTCCATTTTTTTGACCAGAGAAGTTATATAGCGCGGAAGTTCGGCTAAAAACTGGCCGAGCTGTTCATCGATGATGCCAATCAGAATAATCAGCGCCGGAATCATAAAAATCAAGACCAGAAACATCACCAAAAAAGTGGCAAAAGTGCGATTCATGCCCCACTTTTCGAATTTTGAAGTCCAGGGATCAAGCAGATAACCGATAATGATACCGGCAACAAAAGGCAGTAAAACCGAGCGCAGCACATAAACGGCGATGCAGAATAAGACAAACAAAACCAACCAGAACACCCAGTTGCGATTATTCTTTTTTTCCGTAATCATGAAATCTGTTCCTTTGTTATCGGTTATCCGGCGCGGCTCAACAGGGTCGTGTTGCCGTAATCCTGCAGGCTGAAACCGCGGCTGCGCAATGCTTCAAGCATCCGTTCACGGGCGCCGATGAAAAATATCTTAAACTGTGCTTTACCGCCGCCGAGCGCTTCAAGATTAAGCTTTTTGACATAGGGCAGCCCCCGCAGGCTTTTTTCAAGACTGATCCATTCCCGCATATTGTTATATTCATAGATGACGACCAAGTCTGACTGCGAGCGGCTTTCGCGGATATCACGCCCTTTTACCTCGCCGGCAATTTTATTTTTGATGGCCTTAACCGCGTCGGCGAAAAGTTCGGGACCGCGCATGCCGGGAACTTTCATTGTTTCAACGGCGTTGGTGCCGCCGACATAAGAGGAAATCTGAATCAACAGGCCGTCGATGCCGTCATAAACGGCGTCCAAAACGTAAACATCGGGCGCCTGATTGTTGCGGGCGACCGTATTTAAGGCCATGCCGTCGAGCACCGAAGCTTTTTCGGCATCAATCGCGGCGTAGTTTGCGCCGGTGGCCGGAATGCTGAAAATATGAACGGGAGCGCTGCTGCTGCCGCTGTTTTCCCAAGCTTGGCGCCACAGGTTGCCGGATTCCCATAACATCGGACGGTCGGTCTTGAATTCGCGAAACAGCGGAATTACCAAAACATTGCGGGCGGAATCCGTCATGTAGGGAATTTGCTGTTCGGCCATATAGGCTTTGAGCAGGCGGTCATTAATTGCAATATTCAGGGTGGCAATATAACGGATATTTGAAGATTTTTCGGAGATAACCGCCACTTCTTTGATAAAATTTACCAGCTGATCGTCTTCAAGCGTCATCAGTTTGGCGACGCCTTCGGGCGTGGTGATTTTGGCGGCAACGGTTTCCAAGGCTTTGCGGTTGGCTTCGTTCAGCGCTTTTTCGCGGGCATGCGAAGCATTATCGGAGGTGACGTCTACGTAAAGTTCGACATTATAAAAGGCTACCGTTTCGGCGCGAACGGCCGCAGCGGTCAGCAAAATAACGACAGGCAGCAGAAAATGAAGAAAACCGCGCAATTTATTTTATCTCCTCAATGGTCGATTTCTACGTGGCTGAAGAAAAATTCGATTTCACGTTTGGCATTTTCGAGCGAGTCGGAACCGTGAACGGTATTTTTATCGATTGACAAAGCATAGGTTTTACGAATGGTGCCTTCTTCAGCAACCGCCGGATTGGTTGCACCCATGATTTTGCGATAAAGTTCGACCGCGTTGTCGGCTTCGAGAACCTGAACGACAACCGGGCCGGAAGTCATAAACTCAACCAGATTGGGAAAGAAGACTTTGTCTTTATGGACATCATAAAATTCTTCGGCCTGTTCCTTGGTCAGGCGAATCCTTTTTTGTGCGACGATTTTCAGGCCGGCATCTTCGATCATGGCATTGACTTTGCCGGTAATATTACGCAGCGTGGCGTCGGGTTTGATAATCGAGAGGGTTCTTTCCATCATTTTGTCCTTTCCCTAATTTAGCATATTGGAAATTTTTGCCTATGTTAAAACAGTTTTTCCAAAGAAGCAAAGACTTTTGACATTTTTGCTAGACTTTTTGCTGATATAGTTGTTTATTACAGATATTCAAATTTGAATCAACTGAAATGCAAGGAAAAATCATGAAAGTAAGCAAATATCTGAACGCTCTGCTCGAAAAAGCCAAGCAGTCGCCGCAGACGATTGTTCTGCCAGAAGGCGAAGATGCCAGAATTTTGGAAGCAGCCAATTTTCTTAACGAACAAAAGGCCGTTAAACCGGTAATCCTGGGAAATCCCGAAGAAATTAAGGCACATTTTGCCGCCAATAACTGGAAGCTTGACGGAATCGAGCTGGTTGATCCGGCTAAATCGCCGCGTCTGCCCGAATATACCGAGCTGCTTTATAATCTGCGCAAGGAAAAAGGCATGACGCCCGAAGAAGCGGCTAAAACTGCTTTGAATCCCAATTATTTCGGTACGCTGATGATTAAGGCCGGCCATGCCGACGGTATGGTTTCGGGCGCCAATCATTCGACGGCCGATACCGTGCGTCCGGCGCTGCAGATTATTAAATCGGCGCGTAAGGATCGTGCCGTTTCGTCTTTCCTGATTTTGGTCGCCAATGATAAGCCTTATATCTTTTCTGACTGCGCGATCGTGATTGATCCGACCGATAAGGAGTTGTGCGATATTGCTCTGGGTGCGGCCGAAAGCGCGCTGCAGTTCGGTCTTGAGCCCAAAGTTGCGATGCTTTCTTTCTCGACCAAAGGTTCCGGAAAAGGCGACTCGGTTGACAAGGTCAGACGGGCGACGGAAATGGCCAAAGCCGCGTTGGCCGGTGATGAATATAAGGGCATGAATATTAAGCTTGACGGCGAACTGCAGGCCGATGCCGCGCTGGATGCCGTGGTTGCCAAAAAGAAAGCTCCGGGCAGCGATGTCGCCGGGGAAGCCAATGTTCTGATTTTCCCGGATATCAATGCCGGTAATATCGGTTATAAGATGTTGCAGCGTTTTTACGGCAGTGAGGCTTACGGCCCAATGCTGCAGGGGTTGAATGCGCCGGTTAATGATTTGTCGCGCGGCGCGCTGGTTGAAGATATTGTCGGTGTTATCGCCATTACGGCCTTACAGGCAATGAATAAGAAAAATTAATGGGAAAGGACTTTAGTCTGATGAAAAAAATCTTAGTATTGAACTCCGGTTCTTCTTCTTTGAAATATCAGCTGTTTAATGTTGACGGCGATAAATATGAAGTTGTTGCCAAGGGGCTGGCCGAACGTATCGGTATTGACGGTTCCTGCGTCAGTATCAAATTTAACGGCGATAAAAAAGTTAAAGAAGTTAACCTGCCTTCGCATACCGAGGCTATTAACGAAGTTTTCAAGCTGCTGTCGGAAGGCGCCTTAAACAGCATGGACGAGCTGACAGCGGTCGGCCATCGCGTGGTTCACGGCGGCGAAGCTTTTGCCCAGTCGGTTCTGATTACGCCCGAAGTCGTTGCCAAAGTTGAAGAGCTGTCAGCTCTGGCGCCGCTGCATAATCCGGCCAATGTATTGGGAATTAAGGCTGTTTCCGAATTGCTGCCGAATATTCCGCAGGTTGCCGTTTTTGATACGGCTTTCCATCAGACAATGAAAAAACCGGCTTATCTTTATGCTTTGCCAATGGAACAATATACCAAACATCAAATCCGCCGTTACGGTTTTCACGGAACATCGCATTATTATGTTGCCAAAGAAGCCGCCAAACTGCTGGGCAAGGCCGGTAAAATCATCACCTGCCATTTGGGTAACGGGGCGTCGATTTCGGCTGTTGAAAACGGTGAATGCGTTGATACGTCGATGGGCTTTACGCCTCTGGCCGGCGTGATTATGGGAACCCGCTCCGGCGATATTGATCCCTATATTCCGCTGCATATTATGAAGTCGCAGAACAAAACGGTTGACGAGGTTAACACGCTGCTGAACAAGCAGAGCGGCATGCTCGGTTTGAGCGGTTTTTCGGATATGCGTGATGTTGAAGACAATTTTGTTAAAGGCGATGATAAGGCGATTGTGGCGATGGAAGCCTATATTCATGCGCTGCTGAAAACCATCGGCGGCTATATTGCCGTTCTCGGCGGTGTCGATGCGATAGTCTTTACTGCCGGCATCGGTGAGAATTCTTCTTTAATCCGCAAGCTGGTCGTTGAAAAACTGGCTTATCTAGGTATTAAGCTTGATGAAGCCGCTAACAGCAAGCGCGGTGAGGCGCTGGCGATTTCGACGCCGGATTCCAAGGTTAAGGTTTTTGTGATTCCGACCGATGAGGAATTGGTTATTGCCCAGGATACGGTTCGTCTGGCAAAGTAGGAAAACCGCATATAAAAATCCGTACAGTTGTAAAATTGTACGGATTTTTTATGTCTGTCCAGTAAAAATATATTAAAAAAGGTTTTGCCGTAAATTTTTATTAATCTCTGTTGTACAGAATAAAGAATTATGGTATTATAAATACAGTGAGTATAACAAAACCGGAGCCGGTAGAATGTCGGGGATATCGTTAACAGCGTCAATGCGCAGCAACTTGTTGAGCTTGCAGAATATTGCAAGCCAGCAGGATATTGTGCAAAACCGCCTGGCGACCGGTCTTAAAGTTTCTTCGGCAATCGATAATCCTTCTTCTTATTACACCGCTTCTTCGTTAAACAACCGCGCCGCCGATTTAACCGCCTTGTTAGACGCCATGTCACAGGGAATACAAACAATTAAAGCGGCCAGCGAAGCGATTGATTCCGGCACCAAATTCCTTGAACAGGCTAAAGCCGTTGCCAACCAGGCGCTCGAAACTTCCGGGCCGACCGTCAGCCGTGAGTGGCTGAGCCGGCAGAGCGGGGTCGGAGCCGTGGTCGAGAGTAAAGAAGAATTGTTGCGGGCCTTAAATGACGTGACGGGAAAAATTGTTATTTTCGGGCAAATCGATATGGGCGATGACAATATTGTTCTGAAAGAGGGACAGTCTTTGGTCGGAGTCGGTCATTTTGCAGATGTCAATCCTGCGGCGCGTGACAGTGAACTCAATAAGTTTTCACAGCTGAATTTTAACTTCAGCGGCAATAATTCAGGGATTACTTTGGCAGATAATGCGCTGGTTTCTGATTTGAGCGTTAATGTTTCGGTGGCTCAGAGAGGAAGCAGTTACGCCGATTCGGGAGCTGTCTACGGCAGAAATGTCAACGGCGTGGTGTTGCAGAATCTGGATATTACGGTCGATACAGAACAAGACAGTGATACCAAGCGCGAATATGCCGCCATTACTCTGCCCGACAGTAAGGCGGAATATCGCGGTAAAATTAATATTCGCGAGGTTGTTGCCGATCCGGCGGCGGCGAAAAGTTATAAAACTTACGGCATTTTTTGCGGCGATAATTACTTTGCCGATGGTACGGTTGTTAATGTCAGTACATACAGCTATGCCGGTTTTGGGATGATTGCCGGGTCGCAGTATCTTTCCGGCGATGCGCAGGTTAATGTTCAGACACACGGGCAATATGCTACGGCTGTCGGTTACGGCAAAGTTTCTCTGCAGGATCATTCGCAATTCAATATCAGAACTTTTAATCGCGGCGGACAGGGATTTGAAGATATTGACGTGATACTTGACGGAAAGAGCAAAGTTAATTTTTACAGTTCGGAAATTTCCGGGGTCGGTTTTGCTTCGGCGAGAATAAATATGCTTTCTGCGGCGGCGGTTATGAATATTAATGCCGCTTATTCCAGCGCCGCAACTTTCCGAAACACAACGGTTACAACCGTTGCCGGGGCGGTTATCAATACCAAAGAGGGCAGTTTTCGCGCCGATACGGTCTTGACCGGTGCGGCAATTGCAAACGGAAATAATGTGATGGGATTTAAACAGACTTCGACAACACCGGTCAGTCTGCCAGAAGATTATGATGATATCTTTACAAAAATTGATGACGGTGAAAAGTCGGCAATAAAAAAAGATGAAGGCATGCAAAAATATTCGGCGCAGTTTAACCGGATTTTGGAGCAGTATGATCAATTAATCGGCGATGCCTCTTATAAAGGGGTTAATTTGCTGTTGCAGCAGAACTTGAAAGTTAATTTTAATGAAGACCGTTCTTCGCAGATTGAAGTTAAAGGGGTTGACGGCATGAGTATGGCTCTGGGCGTGAACAGGGCTGATTGGGCGACTACCGAAGATATTGAAACTTCAATTTCCGAGCTTGATGAGGCCATCGGTACCTTACGTTCTTATGCTTCCGCTTTCGGTAATTATTATTCAATTGTGACAACGCGAGAAGACTTTACCGGGAATTTGATTAATGTTTTGGAAGAGGGAGCGGATAAACTGACTTTAGCCGATATGAATCAGGAATCGGCTAATATGCTGGCTTTACAAACCGCACAGCAACTGGCGGTGAATTCTTTAAGCCTGGCATCTCAAGCCAGTCAATCGATTTTGAGATTGTTTTAATAAGGTCAGCTTTGCAGCAGTTATGGCTTCCCAGTGGCACAGCCCGTAGGGCGAGCTACTGAGAATGATAGTCAAAGGGGCGTTGATTGCGGGGCGAGATGTAACCGGGGAAAGGAAAAGGTGAGGCAGATAATAAAAAGGCACCTTGCGGTGCCTTTTTATTACTGGTTTTATTTCTTTTTAGCGCCCGGTTTATAAATGCTGCGCATATAGTTGGTGTTGAAGACAATAATCAAAATCATTGCAATATTCAGCAACACGGCATTCAGCCAGGGATTATTTACCAAGAAGTTGATGGCAATGTACGGCAGGTAAATAAAGACGGCCGCGGCCAGCCACTGCAGGTAAGAGGCTGAAGTTTTTTTGAAGAAATCGGCTGCCGTAACTTTCTTTCCGGCGATAACCATCGGCAGCAGGACATTAAGTCTGGCCCACAGGGCAATGCCGATGAAAATGTTGATTGTCCATCCCAGCAGAGCCGCATAGGGAACGCCCAGTTTATTTAAAATATAGATAAAGAGCCAGGCCGGGAGCGCCAAAATCAGGCCGAACAGCATCTGGGCAACATAGTAAATGAAAATATTGTACCAGGGTTTCAGCGGGTTATAGCTGTCTTGGCTGAGATTGTATTTGTAAAGGGAAATTTCGGTTAGGACATTAAAAAGCGCCGTCAGAACCACCGAAACATAAACAAAAGCCATGCTGTGGGCAAACCGGCCTTCCATATAAAGCTCGGCATAGCAGTAAACCAGCAGCGGGATGATAAAAAGCAACATTACCGGCAGCTTTTTAAAGAAGGATTTGTAAGAATCTATAATTAAATTTAACATCAGACTATTCCTTTAAAACAGTTCACCTTGAGTGTCGGCGGCCAGCGATGCAATAGCTTCTTTAACAATAGAAACGGAAACGGCCCGTTTTTTGGCCAGGGAAATATTATCGATTTCCATAACCAGTTTCCTTGCGTAAGCAAAAGAACGCTGCATATTGGCGACCATGTAATTAATAATTTCAGGATTCACCATTACTTGGCGGTCCATAAATAATTTTATAAGCAGAGATGACAGCAAATCATCGTCCGGCTCTTTTATTTCTATTGATGTTACAATATTTAAGCGTGATTGTAAATCGGGTAATTTAAAATTCATGCGCGCCGGGGCGGTCGAGGCGGTAAATAAAATGTTTCCGCCTTCGTTGCGATATTGGTTATAGAGGTGAAACAAGGCTTCGCAGTTAATCTCGGGGATCAAATCTTCGACAACTAAGCATTTGTTTTGATTAAAAAGTTTGTGGACAGTTTCAAGCTCTATCTGTTCGGCTCGGATGAAAGGTATTTTATAAGGGTAATTTGTCAGCTTGGAAACGGTGTTGGAAAAGACATTGGCAAGGTGGGTTTTGCCGCAGCCTTCGCTGCCGTATATGCAAACGGCGAAATACGGCCAGTTCGGCCAGCTTTCGACAAGCGTTGCCGCTTCAAGGTTGCATTTGGCAACCATAAAGTCTTCTTTGCCCATGCAGGGCAGGTGCGGAAATTCCAACGGTAACTGCTGCATAAATTTTCCTTAATGCTGTTTATTTATTTAAGACATCAAAAACTTTGGCTGTCAAGTCACTGAGACTGAAAGGTTTGGTTAAAAATTCGAATTCGTCAAAATTTTCAACTTCCTGTTTGACGATTTCTTCCGAGTAACCGGAAGCCAGAATGATTTTGATGCCGGGGATTTGCTGTTTGACCCGTTCGGAAAGTTCGGCGCCGTTAAGTCCGGGCATGACCATGTCGGTAATCATCAGGTCGAAGTTCTTATCTTCTTTGATATAGTCCAGCGCATTTTCCGCCGAATTGCAGCCGACGACGTCATAGCCTTTTTTCTTTAAGGCGCGCAGGGCAAAAGTCCGCAGGGAATCTTCATCGTCGACAAAGAGAATGCGGGTATTTTCAATTTCCTTATGCGGCGTTTCGTATTCGCGGGTAAAGGTGGAGAGATTCATACCCATAATCATTTTTTCATCAACGCTCAGCGGGCCGGAAATTTTTTCCTGTACGGTCAAAACCGGCGTTCCGTCTTTATTGGTGAAGACATCCTGTCCGTTTTCGTCGGAGGAGGCTGTGTCGGTCCCGGCTTCCTGTCTGGGCAGATATATGCTGAAAGTTGTTCCCCGGCCGACCTGGCTGTCAACCCGGATAAAGCCGTTATTCTGGCGGATAATTCCGTAAACCTGAGATAAGCCGAGTCCGGTACCCGAGCCGGCGACGTTCTTTTTGGTTGAAAAGAACGGTTCAAAAATATGACCGAGGTTTTCCGGCGGAATTCCGCAGCCGGTATCGGCAACATCGACGGCGATATATTCGCCGGCCTTTATCATGTCGGCGCCGAAAGCAAAATCTTCAAGAATGTTTTCAACCCGGGAAGTAATACTCAAAGTTCCGCTGCCGTTCATTGCGTCTTTGGCGTTGATAGCCAGATTGAGAATGATTTGGGTAAATTGGGTCGGATCAATATGAATCATTCCCAGATCGCTGCCGTGATAAAATTTCAGAGTGATTTGTTCGCCGAGCGTGCGCTTCAGCAAATTGCTGAGTTCGGCAAAGTTTTCGGTAATGTCAAGCAGTTTGGGCTGTATCGGCTGCTGCCGGGCGTAAGCAAGAATCTGTTTTACCAATCCGGCGGCTCGGTTGGCGTTGTGTTTAATCTGCATTAAGTCGCCGAAAGAAGGATCGCCGACACCGTGGCGCTGCAACAATAAGTCGCAATAGCCGATCAGGGCGGTCAGCAGATTATTAAAATCGTGGGCAACGCCGCCGGCCAGCTGGCCGAGCGCCTGATTTTTCTGTGCCTGAATAAACTGCTGCTCAAGTTTTTTCTGCTGGGTGGCATCAACCAAATACACAACCGCTCCGTCGGCTGTGTCGGCGGAAACGGCATAGTATTTGCGCATCGGGCAGAGATGCAGCAGAGCAATTCCGGCGCTGCAGCCTTCGGTCAGATGGACTTCCAGTGATGATGCGTTTTTCTCGCAGCGGCAGACGGCGGCAAATTCTGTCCGGGCGCGATCGCGGTCTTCGGCTTTTATATGCTCGAAAATCGTGTCTTCGGTTTCTTTGCGGGGGCCGATAAAAGTCTCGGCCAGATGGTTAGATTCGTGTATTCGTCCGTCGGAATCGCAAAAGATAATACCGACCGGGGCGTGGTCAAACAGCCAGCCGATTTTGTCAGCCGCCGTATCCAGCGCCTTATGCAAGTCGGCCTCGCCGGGAATATCTTTGATGATTACGCCGCGGGTTTTGAGCTCGTTATTTTCACGGAAGCTTTCATGATAGGCCAGACATTCCAAAACTTTTTTCTCGCGGGTGATAAAGTGAAGACTGCCGTGCCACAGGAAATTACGGGGCGGAACGGCGGTATTGGCAGACAAAAACTCGGAGAGGCCGCGGCCGGGGAGTTCCTCGCGGTTAAAACCGATCAGGTTGGAAAAAGCATGATTGCAGTATTCGAAAATATTGTCTTTGTCGGTGATGTACAGACCGACCGGCAGGTAGTCGAGAAAATCATGAAGCGAGCGGCGTTCAAAACGGTAAACTTCCTGCATATTGCGGTCGGCGGTGATATCCTGAATGTTCCAAAACAAATAAGTGTCTTTGCGAATCGCTTTTATGGAAAACGGGCCGTCAAAGATGTCGGCTTTTTTCAGGGAAATCGGCCGCACCGAGATTTCAAACCATTCTTCTTCGTTAAAAATGCGGTTTTCTTCCTGATGCAGAACCAGCGATAAGGAAACCTTTTCGGAGATAAAGTTTTCGCAGCCGTTTTTGAGACGGTAAAAGGCCGTTTGGTTGCCGCTGTCTTTGGCCAGATGCTGCTCAAGAAACTCCAGAACCGTCCGCCCTTTGAACAAATCCCGGGAGGGTTCGTTTTCAATCACGGCTTTTCCCTCGGCATTGTCAATGCGCTGAACGATAAATTCGTTGCGCAGAATCTCGTTGGCAAAGCCGCCGTAACTCATTGCTTCTTCGCCGCTGTAGATTGTCTGAATGGTCAGAATTAAACATAAAGAGATTAAAAACAGCATGACCAGAATCAGGACGGTGAAGTATTCGGGATAGACCATAAACAAAATGACCGCGGCGGCCAAGGCCAGCAGCGAGTAGGAAAGACAGACCAGTTTACGGCGGAGCGCCTGATCAGGACGGTGATTGGTTTTTGAGCTGCATAACATATCCGATTACCTCTGCAACGGCTTTAAAATGTTCGGGCGGAATAGCCTGGTCGATTTCTACCGAGGCGAACAAAGCGCGCGCCAGCGGCGGGTTTTCAACAATCGGCACTTCGCTTTCCTCGGCGAGCGCCTTAATACGGAGCGCCACGTTATCCAGACCTTTGGCAACGACGACCGGGGCGTCCATCGTTTCCATCTTATATTGGAGCGCTACGGCATAATGCGTCGGGTTAACAATAACCACATCGGATTTGGGAACGTTTTCCATCATCCGGTGGCGGGCGCGTTCCATACGTATCTGGCGAATCCTTGATTTTACCAGCGGGTCGCCTTCGGTCTGTTTGTATTCGTCCTTGACTTCCTGTTTGGTCATACGCAGTTTTTTCAAGTGAGCGTATTTCTGGTAGGCATAGTCGGCCAGGGCGATAACCAAAACGGCAATGGCTACCGTAAAAATCAATAATAACACAACTTTATGAATAAATCCTAAAATTGCCATGGTTTCCATAGAGGGCATCAGATTGACTTTGTCCAGATAGGGACGCACAACCAGAATCGCAACAAAAGAAATTACGACGATTTTGATAATGCCTTTTATGCTTTCAATAATTTTTTTCATATTGATGAAATTCGGCAGGGCGGCAAAGATGTTCAGTTTATTCCAATTCGGTTCGAGTTTCTTGGGGGCGTAAATAAAACCGGTTTGGGCAATGGAGGCAAAAACGCCGAATAACATGAAAATGGCAAAAGGGATTCCGAGAATCTTAAAAATACCGAAAACGGTCCGCAGCAGCAAAAGGCGGATATGCTGCGGGTCGGTGGGGATGGTTTCCGGGGTTTCGATAAATTTGATCGTCAGCTGGTAGAACCATTTGAACATATAGGGCAGAACCAGCCAGACAACGAAAATCATTCCCAGCAGCATGATGAAGCTTTTGGCTTCCTGAGAAATGGCAATATCGCCTTCTTCTTTGGCCTTGCTTATCTTTCGTTCGGACGGTTCTTCTGTTTTGGAGGATTCGTCATCGTCTTCGGCAACCATGATATCCTCCTATTTGATAAACTGCATTAACCCGTCTTCAAAATACTTGGTGAACCAGAGTATCATCATCGGGGTTGTTATCAGAAGCAGTCCCAGGCCGAGATAAATTTGCAGCGGTAGGGAAAGAAAGAAAATGTTTAACTGCGGCATCAGGCGCGAAACCAGCCCCATGCCGGTGTAGAAAATAATTGTAAAAGCGATGAAGGGCGAACCGATTTTGAAGCCCATGACAAAGCTTTTGTTTAGGGTCATACTTAAAAATTCGGCAAAGTTGCCGACCGGTAAATCTGCGGTCACCGGAAAGAGGTTGTAACTGTCGATGACGGCGCTGAGCATCAGATGATGAAGGTCGGTGACAAAAATAACCGTCAGGGCAATCAGGCTTAAAAAGGTTTCGATAACGACCGACTGGGTTTGAAAAGCCGGGTCAAAAATCTGGGCATTGGCAAAACCGATAGCCTGAGCAGCAAAGCTTCCGGCAAGACTGAGAGACGCATAGAGAAACTGCATTAACATTCCCAGAAAAACCCCGATTAAGATTTCAAAACTTATCATGCGGATAAAGGCAGCGCTGGTCGGCGGTATCGGCGGAAAATAGGAATCGAGGAACGGAACAAGTACCAGGCTGACGGCGACGGCAATAGATAATCTTTGCCGCATATTGATATAAGATGTGGTAAAGCCGGGCATAAAGGCCAAAGCGCTGCCGATGCGAAGGAATACCAACATAAATTTGTAAATTTCAATGTGTAACAGTTCACCCATATTGCTTATCCGCCGTTGACGATACGGTCAAAAAGTCCTTCGGTTAAAGTGCGCATCTGGTTAAGCATGAAAGGAAACAGCAAAATCAAGGTAAAGAAGACGCCGAGAATTTTTGGCACAAAAGCCAGCGTCATTTCCTGAATTTGGGTTAAAGCCTGGAAAATACCGATAATCAGGCCGATAAACAGCGCTACCAGCAAAACCGGAGTCACTACTTTTACCAGGGTAAAAATAGCTTCGCGGGAGATGTCCAAAATTTCAATTTCATTCATGGCAGTCAGCCTTATCAGTCAAGCGGGGTTTGTTTTTCAAAGTAGCGGTAGTTCTGAGTTCCGGTCAAAAAAGCTCCGTCAAAACCGCTGTCGACAATTCCCTGAAAATATTTGGCAATGATCTTTTTCCAGTCTTCATGCCAATATTCGGTAATCGCCGCGTGCGGGTTGACAAAGGAGGCCCGTTTCAGCCAAGATGGAACGCCGAGCTTCCACTCTTTTTTCCAGTAATATTCGGTGTCGTCGGCTTCGCTGACATTCATCATGGCAATAATCAGGCGCCGGGTCCCGTTCTTTTTATATTTCAAACTGTTGATTTCTTCCGGGGTAAACGGAATTTTGTTATGAAACAACGGGCGGATAACAATGACGTCAAAATTTGAATTGCGGATATCGTTGATAAAGTCGTCTTTATCGGCATAGTTGTTTTCTTCAATCAGAAACAAAATATTTCCGGCGTCGGCCAGTTTGAAAATATTGCGGGCATTCTCATTAACCAGCGGCTGGGTTTTGGCGTTGTTGAAAGCGAAGTCCGGGTTGAAAAAGCCATAAAGCAGAATTTCCCGTCCGGCAGAAGCGTCAAGCGCCGCATCATATTTCAGCGGGTTGTCGCATTTGTCGATCGAAATAATTTTCAAACCGGAATTTTTGGCGGCGGGAGATAGAGCGCGATCCCGGCAAAGCAGGTTGTTGAGGACTATTCCGTCAATGCTCTGAATGTAATAGCTCCCCGGCGAACCTACGGCCGGACGATGATCGGGGGTGAAAGCCCTCAATTTGGCCAGAAATGTCGGATCCGAGGCGTTTACGCCGGCGCGGCGCGCCGCATTATAGCCTTCGAGATGGTATTCCCAGAGATATTTATCAAGCAGTTCTTCGCCTTCATGAACCAGAATCTGAAAATCACGGTTTTTGGATTTGGCAAAATTGGAAAGCATAATCACGTTATCGCGCATTTTCTGGCGGTAGTTGATAATTTTTTCCGGAGGAACCCGGATATCAAGAATTTCCTCTTCATAAGTATAAGGATTCGCTTCGCTGAAGCCGTATAAAGCGGCTTCAGCGGCGGAAATCCCGCTTAACAGTGCGGTCAGCAGCAACAAAGTTTGTCTAAGTCGTAACATCTGCCTGAGTTTTTCCTGTTCTTAAGCTGATTTCGGCAATATCGGCGGCGAGCGCGGAAAGTTTTTTCAAAACTTCAAGCGAATCGCCGGAAATATTGTCTTTACTGTATTGTTCGTTGTAAACGCGAATGGTCGCGCCGCTGCTGCCGGTACCGGACAGGCGGTAGATAATCCGAGCCTCATTGGCAAATTTGATAATCAGGCCGTTGGCGGTTGAACTATGGTCAACCGGATCATTGTAAACAAAAGGCGCGGCTGCGGTAACGGTGTATTCACCGAAGCTCTGTCCGACCAGAGAGGGAAGCTTGGCTTCCAAATCTGCCATCAATTTATCGGCAATATCGGTCGGGACGCCTTCATAGTCATTGCGGATATAATAGGTGCGGCCGTATTTGCGCCAATGTTCGACGGTAATTTCTTCAACTGATTTTCCGGTGGCGGCAATAATGCTCAGCCAGAACAGAACCGCCCAGATGCCGTCTTTTTCACGGATATGGCTGGAACCGGTGCCGAAACTCTCTTCGCCGCAGAAGGTGATTCTGTTGCTGTCCATCAGGTTGACAAAATATTTCCAACCGGTCGGAACCTCGTAACAAGGCAGATCGCGCGCCTGAGCTACCCGGCAGACAGCCGTGGAGGTTGCCGCCGAACGGGCGACGCCGTAAATACCGTCTTTATAGGCAGGTATCAGGGCATAGTTATCGGTAATGATTGCCAGGCTGTCGCTCGGCGAAACGAAGAATTTCCGCCCGAGAATCATGTTGCGGTCGCCGTCGCCGTCGTTTGCAGCGCCGAAGTCGGGCGCATTTTCGCCGTAAAGAATACTGATAAGTTCTTTGGCGTGAACCAAATTGGGATCCGGATGCAGGCCGCCGAAATCTGGCAGAGGCGTTGCGTTGATAACGGAACCGGGAGCAGCCCCGAGCATTTCTTCAAAAATTTTGACGGCATAGGGACCGGTAACGGCATTCATCGCATCAAATTTCATGGTGAAACCGCCGGCGAAAAGTTTGCGCAGAGCGTCAAAGTCAAAAATCTGTTCCATCATGGCGGCATAGTCTTTAACCGGATCGATGATTTCAATAATCATATCGCCGAGTTTTTGAGTGCCGAGACCGGACAGATCAATATCTTCGCTGTCAAAAATTTTATATTCGCGAATGGTCTTGCTGTTTTGATAAATTTTATCGCTGACCTGGCTGGGAGCTTGTCCGCCGCTTTGGTTGGCGTATTTGATGCCGAAGTCGCCGTCGATGCCGCCGGGATTATGCGAAGCCGACAGTACGAAACCGCCGTCAAGTTTGTTCATTAAAATGATATGCGAAGCGGCCGGGGTGGAAACAAAGCCGTTGCGGCCGATAATCAGTTTGGCCACGCCGTTAGCCGCGGCGATTTTGATAATTTTCTGGATAGCGATATCATTGTAAAAACGCCCGTCGCCGCCGAGAACGTAAACTTTGCCCCGGGCATCGCCGATGGTGTTAAAAATGCTCTGGACAAAGTTTTCTACGTAATTGGGCTGCATAACAACCTTGGATTTTTTACGCAGGCCGGCGGTTCCCATTTTCTGGTCATCATAAGGGGAAGTGCTGACGATTTTTATTGACATACTGACTCCTTTTCATTTTTTTGATTTTTCAGATAGCAGAAGTTTAACACCATAAGTTCTAAACTCAAGTGTTTCGCCTTTTTTATACACGGTTTCCGCAGAGCTTAATCCGGACAGATAGATTCCGCCAAAGCGCGGATTTCCCGTTTGGCGGCAAGGTGGGAAACGCTCATTTTTAATTTAAGCGCTTCGTGGTTCATATCAAGGACGGTCAGTCCCTCAAGGAATAATTCTTTGTATATGACGCGGTCACGAAGGCCGTCAACAAAACGAAAACCGAAACGTTTGGCCAGTTTGGTCAGATATTCAAATACGGTCTGTTTGTTTTTGGAATTCAGCGACGAGACTTTGTTGCCGACGACAATCCAGTTCAGGTAGGGTTTTCCCTGAGCCGCCAGATGTTTTTTTACATCCCAGATAAAATTGGCATAAGGCCCCGGTTTGCCGATGTGTCCGAGGTCAAAGTCAATATCGGCAATGACACTCAGGTCAATCAGGCTGTCGGAGATCGGCGTAATCAGCGTATCGGCGAATTTGTGCGCGGCTTCAAAAAGATAGTTTTTGGTGCCGGGCGTGTCGATAATTACCGCATCAAAGCTCATGCACAGGGCTTCAATCAACAAATTCAGCTCTTGTAAGGCCTGAGGTATCAGGTCATAGTTTTCCTGCGGGCTGACGCGGTAATGTTCGGGCATCGGCAGGCGAATCAACCGGCGGCCGCAAAAACTTTTACGGTTTTCAATATATTTGGAAAGCGTGCCCTGGCGTCCGTCGAGGTCGACGGTTGCCACCTTAAATCCTTCCTGCAGCAATTTAATGGCCAGATGCATCGAGATCGTCGATTTTCCGGTTCCGCCTTTTTCATTGCTGACAACGATAACGTGAGCTGATTTTTTGGTTGATTTATCCATTAGAGTTTATGTGCCAATATAAGTTCGCGGTTGAGAGGCTGCGGCTGATCGGAATCTTCCGAACCTTTTACGGCAACCACTATACAGGACTTATTTGACTTTTTCAAACTATTACAAATCTTTTCCGCATCATTTTTGTTAAGGCCTAGAATCTGCGAACGATAAACAACCGTGTTTCCGGTCTGATACGGCTTAACGGCAACCGGTTTGTTTTCAAGGCGCGAGTAACCGATATCCTGAATTTCGAGCGCATAATTGCGGGCTTTGGTATAGTTGGAGAAAGCGCCGATTTGAATTCCCCAGGCATTTTCGGGGCCGATCGATGTTTCGCTCAAGGGCGTTTCGGCTGCGGAATCGGCAATATCGCCGGCCATGGCCAGACGCGTCAGGCCTTTGTCCATCAGTTTGGCAATCTGGCGGTCGCGCAATTTGGCCGAATTGTGTCCCATGGTTACGGCGATAACCCTTTTGCCGTTTCGTTCGGCGGAGGTGACAATATTGTAGCCGGCAGCGTTGGTGAAACCGGTTTTCATGCCATCCGCCCCGTCAAAATTTTTGAGCAGGTGATTGTGGGTGTAATAAGTGCGCCCCTGATATTCAAATTTTGTCGCCGAAAAAAGTTTGTAGTATTGCGGAAAATGATGATAAACCGCCGCTCCCAGCAAAGCCATGTCACGGGCGGTGGTTTTCTGTGCGCGGTTGGGCAGTCCGGAAGCATTTTTGAAAGTGGTGTTTTTCATGCCGAGTTCGCGGGCGACTTTTGTCATGGTCAGGGCAAAATTTTCTTCGGTATAGCCTAAGCCTTCGGCTAAAACCGTAGCGCAATCGTTGGCCGATTTGATTATCAGAGCCATAACGGCCGTACGGACACTGATTGTTTCTCCGGCACGGACGCCGAGTTTTGAGGGAGAGCGGTTGGCCGCATTGCGCGAAACGGGAAGCTGGTCGTCAAGCTTGATAATGCCTTTTTCCAAAGCGTCAAAAGTGATATAAAGCGTCATTAATTTGGTTAAAGAGGCCGGATAACGCTGGGTGTCTGCGCCGCTGGCGGAAAGGACTTCTCCGCTCCAGGCATCTATGATAATCGACGACGTGGAAGCGCCCGCCGGACATGTTGCGGCGGTTAAGATCGCTAAGCTGATAAATAAAGAAAAGACAAAATGCTTCATACTAAAGGCAATATCCTGTTTCATTTCGAATCTTCTGGCTAATTAATTTTGCTCAGTATCTGCCCAAAAAGCAAATAAAGGGTTAATTTTTTTAGGTTATCCAAAATAATTTTGGCCTGAGGGTAATTTTTAGCTTGACTTTGCGGCTTAATCTCTGTAGAAGTTTGTTTGTTAATTAATGGCGAATGTAGCTCAGTTGGTAGAGCCCCGGTTTGTGGTACCGGTTGTCGTGGGTTCGAGCCCCATCGTTCGCCCCATTAAAAAACCCTCTTTTGCGGAGGGTTTTTTAATGCGCGGAACGCAAGATTGCGCGATTAAACCGCGCAATCTTGCATGGGGCTGTCGAGCCCTTCAATTCTGACTAAGCCGCTTTTTCGGCAGCTTTCGCCGCCTCGTAGCGGCAAGTCTCATTGTGTCTCCTCAGAAAAAGTGCGTCTGGGCACTTTTTCTTTCGGCCATGTTCTTCCCATTAAAAAAACTCCTTTTAAAGACGGTTTTTAATGCGCGGAACGCAAGATTGCGCGACTGGGCCGCGCAATCTTGCATGGGGCTGTCGAGCCCTTCAGTTCCGAATGACCGGTTATTTAAATTGCTAACAAAAATTGAAAATTTTGAGTTGACAAACTCAACCTGAAGATATATTTGTTTCAATCCAGGATTGTGACAAACATTGTTTTGTAGAAGTATTTGGACAGAACTTATTTTGTAAATTTGGACTTGACGACAATGATTAATAAACAAGATATTTTTAATCTCAGAAATCTGATGTATCTATATGCTCTTTCCAAAACAAAGAATAAAAAAGCGGTTTCTGATGAATTTGGTATTTCGATTGATACTTTGAATAAATATATAATTGATCTGGAAAACAGTATTAAGACTAAGCTGGTTTTCAGCAATGCCAGAGGCACAATGATTAATCCCGAAGGACAGCTTGTTTTGGAGATTGCTTCAGAAATTGCGCAGAAGCTTCATTTCTTTGACAGTTATGTCCACGGCGAAAATCAGTATCGCGGCAATGTGAGGTTCCGTACCAGCGGCCCCCTGATTGAATATGTTTCTTCTCCGAGATTTTTAGATTTTACGCGTTTATATCCGAATATTAAAGTTGAAGCCAATATTACCAGTAATGCTTCCGATCTTCATGCTTTGGAGACGGATGTTTCCATTGATTACTTTCCGCCGACGGATAAAGACAGTGTTTTGATAAAAGAGCAGAAGATAAAATTCGGCTTATTTGCGTCTCCCTCATATCTTGAGGAGCATGGGCGCCCTAAAGATCTGAACGATTTATATGATAATCACCGTTTATGCCTTAAAACGGGGCCGTCCACGAAAATTCCCTGTGTGGCCGGTTTGATTAAAAATATGAAACAAATTGCTTACAGCTCTGATTCCGTAATGGTTTTTAAAACAGCTCTGGACAGCGGACTGGGAATCGGTTTTTGTCCGGTTACGACCGGCCGCAGGCATTTGGTGCTTCTTGATAACCTGGAGTTTGATTATGATGTGGACGTTTATTTGATTGCGCATCGTAATACGAAAGATATTCCCCGAATTCGCGTTTTTATTAATTATATTAAAAATGTTCTCGAAAAAAATTATGTTATCTGAAGTGTGTAATGTTATTCAGGCCCCGTTTTTGCAAACGGGGCTTTATTTTGCGGGAAACTTGCTCGGCGTTTTAAAAACGAATCGGGAAAGTTTTAATGAATTATAGACTTTAAGATAGAGGAAAATTGCCGTAATTTTAAAAAATAGTTTTAGAAACTTCTAATAGTTACCACGTAACTGGTTGATTTATATAAATAACATGATATGATATGTATATATAATTTTGTTGATTTTTTAGAAATTTAGTGCTAAGTTATAGGAAATCCAATTACATAGCAGGGGTTTTATGAAAAATAAAAGTAAAAAGATGGACTCGTACGGTAAAGTCATCAATCCGAGAGATCTCGGCTTTTATGCATTGTATCCGTCTGAGCGCTTTTTGGTCAAGAGTTCATCTCAAACCAGATATCATTACGTTTTTGTAAACGGAAATCTGCATTTGAAACATTTTGATTTTTACAAGACGAAGAAGACTTTTTATTAGTTTTCAGCAAAAGCCTTCAAGATGGGGCATTAGGGCAGAGAGACTGCCGACTTCGATCCGCGAGCGAAGATTGATGCGGTCGGCTATGGCGTAAGCTCCGGTCTTTTGGTTGTAAAACAAGATTGCTTCGGATAATCTGCCGAAGACGATTTTCTGAGCGAAAAAATCATATTTCAAAAAAGTACTGTTAACGCGTTGCAGAGCCGGGAAAGTATAACCTTTTTCAGGACGAGGATGCGGCAGAATTCCGAACAGTTCGATGCCGTTATAGCTGAGGCCGTCGCTTTGCTTAAGGAAGGACAGATAATCTTCGGGCAAGCAGCCTAAATTATGCCGCCGGAAAAAGCTTTGCGCCGCCACGGTTTCTTCGGCGGAAGCCGGCGGAAACATAACGGTTATGCCGTTGTTCAGCATTGTCGTGAAATCATATTCGGTCATGGTAAATTTTTCCTTCAAAGAGCGGAATAAAAATCCGGCGGTGTTTGAGCAGGAAAGTATTTTCAATCTGCATATCCATGATGCGGTGCAGGTTGTTATGGAAAGGGTGCGTCGGGATCAGGGCAAAATTGGCAAATTCGATGTTGCCGCCGAAGTCAAAGGGAATTTTGAGGTGCGTATTGTAATTTTCGGGAACCAGGCTGTTGCGGAGCAGAAGAATGTCGTCATCGTTGAGGCCGGCAGCGCGGCAGTC
The DNA here is from genome assembly GCA_944391355.1 of uncultured Alphaproteobacteria bacterium. Taxonomy (GTDB): domain Bacteria; phylum Pseudomonadota; class Alphaproteobacteria; order RF32; family CAG-239; genus CALXWF01. The sequence goes on along the minus strand of CALXTG010000085.1, from coordinate 1,845 downwards.
TCTTAGATGATTGTAGCCGAGCAGCCGCAGAAAAGCTCGGCGCATGTGCTGATATTCTTCGAAAGATTTGTTCATTTCCTGCCAGGTTTGCGGTTCATAATCGCGAAGCTCTATTCTGACATGTTTCAATCCGAGCCGGACAATTTCGTTTTGTACGGCAATGCGCATTTCTTCCAGGTCATCAAGCGGCGGGAGCGGTTTTATCGGTGAGGCTGAAGCTTCGGGCGGAATAGCCGCCGACAGAATATGGGTGTGTATCAAGTCGTCATAAGCCGTCAATAATGAGGTTGACGGCTTAGAAGTCTTCGGATTATGAAGCGACCATTCCCACATAATGCTGATACTCCGGCTGCCTATATGAGAATAGTACTATAGTTTTTTCAGTTTGACAACTCTTCTTCGGTGAATTCGGCTTCAATGTCGTCGCCGTCATCTTCGATTCCGAGTTTGGCCAGCATGTCTTCGTTAATATCTTCACGCTGGGCAACAATCCAGTCGGGAACAAAAGGCGAGGGCGGCAGTTTGGCCAGAGCCTTCATTTTGTTGTCCAGATAGAAACGCGGCGCATCGGCCATAATCGGCCTGTCGATAAAGCCCTGCATTAAAACAACCTGTTTTAACATCGGCAAACTCAATAACTGAGTGGTACTGATAACCGAGGTTCCCTGTAACTGATAGGAAACGTTTTTGGCAAACGGGTTGCTGCCTTTGCCCATTCCGCCTTCGTTCTTAGAATAGGAAGATGTCTGAACGGTTTTGTTGCCGATCATTTTAGAGAATCGCTGGGCGGTCACTTCGTTGTTCTGAGACAGAATAACTTTGCAGGCGGTCGTGGAAATTACGGTTTCCAAGTCATCTTTGCCGTATTTACCGGAAATTTGCCCTAAATCTTGGCCGATCAACAGATAGGAAACTTTTTGTCCGCGTCCGACTGCCGGGCCTTCAATAATGGCTTTGAGTTTTGGCATAGTCGGAAACTCGTCGAGCACGAACAGGCAGGGGAAAGGCCCCATCACGCCGTCGGTTTTGTTTTTGAATTTCGGCGGGTTGGCGATCAGGTAAGAAGACATCAGGTCAATAAAGGTTCCGGAAATAACACTCAGTGCGCGGGCGTCAACCTGGTTAACCGAAAGGTAAACCGAAATCGGCTTAAATTCGCCGGTGATCGGATCTTTCAAACCGCGCAGGTCTTTAAAGTTGATATCGCTGAAGCTGGTACGGGAAACAACCGCTGAGTTTTTGAAAATGCCGATACCGCTGAAACCGGTAGACAATACGGAGCCGCGTTCCTTGTCAGGCATGGCTGCCAGCTGGCTGAGTTCGACGATACAACGCTGCGAGTAGCCGAATTTGCGGGCTTCGTCAATGGCGGCTTCCAACATGTCGCGCATCGGGTCGGCCATGGCGGCCATTTGATCGCCTTCGTCGAGACGGCGTTTAATATCCTGCGACTGCTGGATTTGCGCTTCGGTTACCCATTCGAGAATCATGGCGATGCAGGGTTCGTGTCCGATCCATTTTTCCGGCAGCATTGCCCAGGTGCCGATCGGCAGATAGTTGTCAATGGTCAACGTATTGCTGCGCAAGTTCTGCAATGCCCGGGCGGCCATCGGGTCGCGCATTTCCAGATAGTAGCCTTCCAGAACCTTGCGGTCTTCATCGTCGAGTTTTCCCTCGTAGATGCGGCCGATGAAGTAGTCGTTGGCACGGGCTTTTTCGCATTTGAAGGCAATAAAATGCAGGAAACCGGTCAAAGCGGCACGGCCGGTTTTTGACCAGTGCGGGTCGGCGCCGCCTTTGGGGTCTTCTACCAGGATATTGGTCATCGAATCGATGTACATATCG
>CALXTG010000084.1 GCA_944391355.1 uncultured Alphaproteobacteria bacterium | reverse complement strand
AATTGCCGAAGAAACTTTAAGGCCGGTCGCCAGGCGATTCTGCACAATATCCTGTTGTCTTGCAATATTCTGCAAGCTCAACAAGTTGCTGCGCATTGACGCTGTTAACGAAATCCCCGACATTCTTTCGGCCTCTTGTTATTCTGGTTTCCCCTTACTGTCATTCTCCAGCTTGACCTATTTCCCTTATTTGTCATACTCGGGCTTGACCCGAGTATCCAGGTCGATAAATTAGCCTTATTATTTAACCTGGATGTTCGGATCAAGTCCGAACATGACAATAAAAATAAATCAAACCATGACAATAGAGATATATTATCATAATTTCCCATTCTAATCAACATCTGTTAATAAAGGCTTAGCATAACCTCTTTTTATGTCTAAAACTATTTAAAGAACGGCATTTTGTCACAATTTCCATATCCGGCGGAAGATAATGAATTTCGAACATCATTTTTCCAAACTTGGCAGACAGAGCAGGGAAGTATACCTAACTTTATTCCATTCAATGGAATTTCCCAAGTCTAACAAAACTGAATACAGACAGAACACATCAAACAGCCTGGATTAAAAATTTTCAAATTGTAACAAAAACTTTTTATTCCTTTGTTTGGTACCAAGCAAAGCGCATAGCTTCGCATAAAACTGATTTTGCTAAAACAGCTCACATAAAATCATAAAATAAAAGTAATTGAACGAAGCTGCCTCAAATCAGAAAGAAAAATCATTAAGTTTCACAGTCAACCTGAAAAGTCTCAATTGAACGGCAAATCTCATTAACCTTTGACAAAATCGATATCCCATTGTTTTGACAGGGGATTATCTCTAAATTCTTCCCTTAACCATAACACATTTTGTCGCATAATGTTTATTATGTATAATTTATATTAAAATAATCAACAGGAAATAATATGAATAATAAAATCTACCAATTTGCATTATTGCAAAGTATGAACCGCTGACAGCGCGCAAAATTATTTTTAAATCATCACACAGTCTCAGCTCGTCATTAGAGCTCATTTAAATTTATATAGATGCGGCAATTAAGGTCTGCGTATATTTATCCCTGGGATTTTCAAAAATGTCATCACGATTGCCAAGTTCAACGATTTTTCCGTCTTTCATAACCGCAATCCGATCAGACATTGCTTTAACCGCTTTCATATCATGCGAAATAAAAATATATGCCAGATTACGTTCACGTTGTATCCGCTGCAACAGCTCAATAATCTGTTTCTGTACCGTAACATCCAAAGCTGAAGTCGGCTCATCCAAAATCAGCAGCTCCGGTTCCAAAATCAATGCTCGTGCGATGGCAATCCGCTGTCTCTGCCCGCCGGAAAATTCATGCGGATATTTCCCGACTGCCTCTGCGGTTAAACCGACTTCTTTTAAGGCTTCGACAACCCGGCGTTTTTTCTCCTCTTTTCCCATTGCCGGAAAATGCACATGCAACCCTTCCGCCACAATCTCTTCCACACTCATACGCGGGTTTAAAGAGTTAAACGGATCCTGAAAAACAATCTGAACAGTTTTTCTAAAACTTTTACTTGCTCTGTTATCTTGTTGATTTACATTGATATTATTTAGAAATAAATCGCCGGAAAATTTATTCATTTTTGCCAAAGCCATACCGAGCGTTGTTTTCCCCGAACCGGATTCCCCGACAATTCCTAAAGTTTCGCCCCGGCATAACTGCAGCGAAATACCGTCAACTGCCTTCACATATTCCTTCACCCTGCCCCAAAAACCGCGCTTTAACGGAAAATAAACCTTCAGATTTTCCGCTTTAAGCAAAACATCTTCGCATATTTTATCATTGTTTTTCAACAATGGAGAAGATGAAATTAATGTTTTGGTATAATTATGGCGTGGCGTATTAAATACCTCGTCAACCGTTCCCTGCTCAACAATGCGTCCTTTATGCATTACCGCTACCCGGTCGGCAATCTGCCGTACGATCCTCAGATCATGCGTAATAAAAATCATCGACATCTGCAGTTTTTCTTTCAAATCCAATAACAAATCAAGGATTTGCTTCTGCACTGTGACATCTAACGCCGTAGTCGGTTCATCGGCAATCAAAATCTCCGGATGATTGGCAATTGCCATGGCAATCATCACTCTTTGCCGCTGGCCTCCGGATAATTCAAAAGGATATGCTCTCATCCGTTTACGAGCATTTTTGATTCCGGTCAGCTTCAGTAAACGCAACACTTCGCGCCGTGCCTGGCGCCGGTTCATGCCGCGATGCAGCATCAGCGTTTCGGCAATTTGCTTTTCAATCCGGTGCAGCGGATTCAGAGAGGACATCGGTTCCTGAAAAATAAAAGCAATTTTATCCCCTCGAATATGCTGTAAATCCGGCGAATTTATCAGCTCACAGCCATTAAACTTAATTGAGCTCCCCGCCGGATGAAAAGCTTTGGGATAAGGCAGCAGCCCCAAAACCGACAAAGCTGTTACCGATTTCCCGGAACCGGACTCTCCGACAATTCCCAACACCTCGCCGGCTTTCAAGGATAAATTAACATCTTCGACAGCTGTTACGACTTCGCCGTCTGCTCCGTTTTTGAATTTAACACCGAAATTTTTAATCTCCAGCAATGCCATTATTTATTCTTCCTCGCATCAAAGGCGTCGCGCACCCCTTCACCGATAAAAATAAGCAAAGTCAGCAAGGTAGAAAGGACAATGAAGATTGTAATTCCAATCCAAGGCGCCTGCAGATTATCCTTGCCCTGACGAACCAGATCCCCGAGCGACGGATATTCATAAGGCAACCCCAAGCCAAGAAAATCTAGGGCTGTCAGCGAAACAATCGCCTCGGATAACAGAAAAGGAACAAAAGTAATCGTCGCCACCACGGCATTGGGCAGAATATGGCGGTACATAATCCGCCAATTGCTGACCCCCAAAGCCTTGGCCGCTTTAACAAACTCCAGATTCCGCGTCCGCAAAAACTCCGCCCGCACCACGCCGGTCAGACTCATCCATGAGAAAAACAGCAGAATAACCAACAAACTCCAAAAAGTCGGCGTAAAAATACTGGCAACAATAATCAGAATAAACAACTGCGGCAAAGATTCCCAAATTTCCATAAACCGCTGTAAAAAAATATCAACTTTACCGCCGAAATACCCCTGCACCGCTCCGGCAATAATCCCGATAAGAGAAGAAACCAGCGTCAGAAGAAAAGCAAAGACGACCGACAGCCGCAAGCCATACAAAATCCGCGCCAGAATATCTCTGCCCTCATCATCGGTTCCCAGCCAGTGTGTAGCCGACGGCGGCGCCGGGGTCGGTGTCATCATATCATAATCCACGGTATTAAACGAGAACGGCACCGGCGGCATCAGCATCCAGCCGTCAGCTTCAATATTGGCCTTGATAAACGGATCACGATAATCGGCCGGAGTCGGAAAATCTCCCCCGAAAGTCAAATCCTGATAGTCATGCAGCAGCGGGAAATGCCACTCATTTTTATAATGAATTATCAATGGTTTATCATTGGCTATTAATTCAGAAAATAAACTCAAAACAAACATTGTCAAAAAAATGGCCGCCGCATAAGCTGCCCGCTTATTACGCCTGAATGCTGCCAGCCTTTTTCGGGTTAAGGGAGAAATTTTTGCCGTCACAAATTCTTTAATTTTGCCCAAACTTACCGCCTATTTTTCAATAACTTTAATCTCAATCTTTTCCTGCGGCTGATTATCATTTGCCGGAACCGGCTGAACTTCGTCACTATTGCCGCTTTGCTGCGTTTTTTGCATTTCCTGCATCAGATTCTTGGTTTCTGCCTCCGGCTGCTCGGCCTGCTCCTCAACCGTTTTTACTTCGACGGCTTTAACTTCACGCCCTTCTTGGATATTCCCCTGTTCTAAAGTATCGCTTTCCTCGGCAATATCATCATTATTAACAACCACCGGCAAAGCTTCAACCTGATTAATTTTTGCCCATTCGTTATACCAGCCTCCGAAATTCTGCTGCGCAGCCTTAATATTCCGCGGTGTAATCCGATATGTCATAATATTCTGCTTCAAAACTTCCAAAGCATCCGGATGAAGATTCAACGCCGTAAAATCTTCGCAGCTGCCTTTTTTGAACAGATACTGTTTAAGAATATTCGGCGCCGAGCACATATCATAACTGACGTCAAACTTATTCTTAAACGGATCTCTGATTGCCATAGACACAAGTTTTTCATTCTTGGTCGTGTTGACAAAGTCATTGGTATTGCCTTTACCCAAGCCATCAATCCCGACAGCTCCCTGCAAGACCACTACCGTATTTTCATAAAGACCGTTTTTACGCAGATTCTGCATAAATTCTTCCAATTTGCCGTATAAACAGCGAATCTGGTCGGCATAATCGCCGCGCTTTTCAAAATTATCCTGCAATGTTACCCACGGCAGACTGTTTTTGGTCTGCCACTCACTCAAAGGTTTCAACCGGCAAAATTCATCATAAACATACATCTTCGGCATATCGACGTAGATAAAATAAGCCTTGTTTCCTTTATCTTCGGCAATATCTTTCCCGGCAACATCCAAAGCCTGCAGAGAATCAATCACATAGATGTCTTTATAGCTGATTCCTAAAGTCGGCAGCTTATCGGCATCTGAAAACGTCCGAAGCAGTTTATAAAAACTCGGGAAACCGTCAAGCAAATCCATACTTTCAATCCATTCGGCCAGCAAAATCATTGTCCGGTCTTTCATGGAATAATCAGTCTTATCCAGACTTATCGGCAAGCCGCGTTTTTCGACACATTTACCGACATTAATTTCGCCGTTTTCCTCACACATCTCAATTCCCTGAGATTGATAGGCCCTGACATCATATTTTGAACAATTAAAGATATTAAAAAGGAAATTCTCTTTCAGATAGACATATTTCGGCGCCAGATTATGAAAACGCCACAAACCGTTGATACTGACATTTTTCTGCATTACCTCTTTAACATCTTTGCCGCTGCCGATATTAAATGTCTCGGCAATATTATAAAACGGATCATAATCGTTAACATAGGCATTGGCATAATATTTAAATCCGTTGCGGATATAAAACCCCAGCATCACATCACGCGTTTTTTCCAGCTTTTGATTGGCCGGAGCATCCGGAACCTTGCTGTTCATCATATCCAACATATAATTATAAGATGTCAGCTCCGGGATCGCGATATAAACAAACCGCTTATCTTTAGCATTGGCCTCAACAGTTTTTTCATTTTTATTTTCAAACAGAACGGCATAATCGTTCTTTTCATGCCGAAGAGTATACTGATGAAAAGCAATTCCGACCCAGGCCAAAAGCAAAATTCCCACAAAATAGGCAATTCCCTGTTTGCTGGCGGTTACCAAATAGATAAAGAAAGCAACCCCGACAACCGCTCCAAGGAAAATATGCGAAAAACTAAACAACAACAGCCCGATATCATGGCCGAGATAAGCATCGGCAAAACTGCCGAACATCGAATGCTTGTCAAAATTGGCAAACTGTCCGACCATTGCCACGGTCCACAGAGCC
>CALXTG010000083.1 GCA_944391355.1 uncultured Alphaproteobacteria bacterium | reverse complement strand
AATATATAATGAAAAATACTTTTTCATCTCTCACCTGCCTGATCTTATTTTAGCAGATTATGATGTTAAAGTAAATACTTGCTTAACACACCCTCAATTTTTGTCTATAGCAAGTCTGCAAAAAAACGTTATGCCTGTCCCTCTTTAAGCCAGATTGCGTCTTTTATTTCTTTTTCCAAAAATTGCCGGTGAGCTTCTTCTTCAGCCGCAGAAAGCTGAAAATTGCGCGGCTCCCGGTATTTTCTATTTTCCGCTGCGGCACCCGCACCGTTATCCTGTTGAAAAACCGCTTTTTGTTCTCCGCCCAGCAAAGTCGGTTCGCGGCCGCCGAGCAGTTCCAGATAAACATCGGCCAATAATTCGGCATCAAGCAAAGCTCCGTGTTTGGTACGATGTGAATTATCAATTTCAAATCTTTTACACAGCGCATCCAGACTGCAGCGCGATCCCGGAAACATATTGCGCGCCATTTCCAGCGTATCAATAACATTTTTCCACTCATGCAGCGGTTTGCCGAGTTCTTTAAGCTGACCGTTCATAAACTTAAAGTCAAAACTGGCATTATGCGCGACCAACACCGCGTCGCCGACAAATTCCAGCCACTGGTCGGCTACCTTGTCAAACGTCGGATAATCTTTCAAAAACTCATAAGACAGGCCGTGAACCTTAAAGGCTTCTTCCGGCACTTCGCGTTCCGGATTGATATATTGATGAAAAGTCCTGCCGGTCGGCACATGATTAACCAGCTCTATCGCTCCGATTTCAACCAGGCGGTCGCCGTTTTCGACATCAAAACCGGTCGTTTCCGTATCAAATACAATCTCTCTCATTGTTGTTCCAATTCACCAATAATCGTCATCAGCTCCACCAGCAGTTTATTCTTGCTCTGGTCGGTATCAATCACCACATCCGACAGCAAAATTTTACTTTCCCTGTCCAACTGTACTTTGTTGATTTTTTCAAAATCTTCGGCCGTAACTTTGTCACGCGCCATAACGCGCTGCTTCTGCAGTTCATAATCTACCGTCGCCAGCAAAACCGTATCGCAGTATTTATCCCAGCCCATTTCAAACAATAAGGCGACATCCAAAAATATAAGTTCATTATACGACGCATTTTGACGGATGACTCTGCGTAAATTTTGCTTGAGGAAAGGATGAATCAATCCTTCCAAACGTTTTAATTCGGTATTATTATTAAAAACCAGATTCCTGAGTTTTCGTTTATTGACAGCGCCGTTTTCGACCACACCCGGAAAATGGCTGTCGATAACCCTGATAAAGCTCTTTTTATAATAAAGCCGGCGTACCCAGCCGTCAACATCATAAACGGCATACCCCAGACTGCGGATAAGCCCGGCGATTGTCGTTTTGCCGCAGCCGATCGAACCGGTAATAGCGATTAGTTTCATTATTATTCCTATATCAATGGCTTAGAGAGTTATTAACAGAATCTTAACTTTTTGTGCATAACTCACCTTTTCACAATAGTTATAACTTTTAATCACCGCAAAGTAAAATTTAATATAAGAACTTACTAACAAGTTAATATGCTTATCCACGCCTCTTGATAAACAAAATTATTAACAAAGTGTTTAAATTTGGCTTGTCAATATTATCTGTATGATTCGCTGAAAGATTCTTTAAAAGTTAAAATTTGATTAACATTCTTATTAACACTCTGTTAACTTCTGCATAACCGTGTTGATAAGATTCTATCCACAGAACTCACAGGGATTCACTATCTACCAATACCTTTTTAAAAAATATATAGAAGGCCCTGCGGGGCTGTTAATAAAATTTTAACCATCGCGGCTTAACAATTTCTCGGCAGGAAAAGAATATTTGACAAATTTGTCATTCCATACTATAAAACCTCACAACCCTGCCTTTCTAACTAATCACGTCAATTAAATTTTCAAGGTAAATATGCATTTAAACGAATTAAAGCAAAAGTCTCCTCAACAATTGTTAACTCAGGCTGAGGATTTAGGCATAGATGATGCTTCTTCGATGCGCGTGCAGGATTTAATGTTCGCCATCTTAAAAAAAGTTGCCGGTGAAGACAATATCATTCTCGGCGACGGTGTAATTGAAGTCATGCAGGACGGTTTCGGCTTTCTGCGTTCGCCGGTTTCCAACTATCTGGCCGGCCCCGATGATATTTATGTTTCTCCCGCCCAGGTTAAAAAATTCGGACTCCGCACCGGTGACACGGTTGAAGGCGAAATCCGCGCCCCCAAAGACAACGAACGTTATTTTGCTTTAACCAAAATCAATAAAATCAATTTTGATGATCCGGAAAAATCCAAACTCCGCGTTAATTTTGACAACCTTACCCCGCTTTATCCGACCGAAAAATTGGACTTTGACGTTATTAACGGCGAAAAAGACTATACCACCCGCGTCATTGACCTGATTGCCCCGCAGGGCAAAGGCCAGCGCGGACTGATTGTTGCGCCGCCGCGTACCGGTAAGACCGTTATGCTGCAAAACATCGCCCATGCCATTGCCGAAAATCATCCCGAAGCTTATCTGATGGTGCTTTTGATTGACGAACGCCCCGAAGAAGTGACCGATATGACCCGTTCGGTTAAAGGCGAAGTCATTTCCTCAACCTTTGACGAACCGGCTTCCCGCCATGTTCAGGTTGCCGAAATGGTTATTGAAAAAGCCAAGCGCCTGGTCGAAACCAAAAAAGACGTCATTATTCTGCTCGATTCTATTACCCGTCTCGGCCGTGCCTATAATACCGTTGTTCCCTCCTCCGGAAAGGTTTTGACCGGTGGCGTTGACGCCAATGCCCTGCAGCGCCCCAAACGTTTCTTCGGCGCCGCGCGCAATGTTGAAGAAGGCGGCTCGCTGACAATTATTGCCACCGCGCTGATTGATACCGGCTCGCGTATGGACGAGGTTATTTTTGAAGAATTTAAGGGAACCGGCAACTCCGAAATCATTCTGGATCGCAAACTGACTGACAAACGTCTGTTTCCGACCATTGATATCACCCGTTCCGGAACCCGCAAAGAAGAGCTTTTGGTCGACAAAGATACTCTGGCCAAAATGTGGGTATTGCGCCGCGTCCTGATGCAGATGGGCATGACCGACGGTATGGAATTCCTGCTTGATAAACTGCGCCTAAGCAAAAATAATCAGGATTTCTTCAATACCATGAATTCTTAAAAATATAAAAACCGTCTTTCGAGGCGGTTTTTTTTTATTTTATTTATTGACAAGTCAAAAAACGTTTTTATATACTTTCTGACATAACAAGTTTGAAAGACGCAAATGTTTGATCTGTTTTTAACATCTTCATTGATTTCCGGAAAGTCCTTTTCCGGCGCTTTTGCGTTGTCTTTGATTATTTCCGTTCTGCTTATTACCGTCCTCTAGGCCAGGGAGATTTTATCCGGCCTGGAGGTAAAAAAGTAACCCCGGGCTTTTCCGGATATGCCACCGAAAAACAGTAAGCAGAAACCATGAATTTTAATTTTAACCGCAACATTATCATCATTCTTCTCCGACCCGTCCTCTGAACGGTTAATTCCGGCTGCGGCGTTCAGAGGCTCAAAAGGCAGCTGAAACCGTATCAACAATTAAGGAATAAAAGAGAAAAACGATGATGTACAAAGCCAAAGACGGACATTTATACCGCGTCCGCACTGCCGAGAGAAGAGATTTATTGCAAATGGTTCGGGTTCATAACCTTTCGGCCTGCCGCACCTATGAGCCTTTCCGCAAACAATATCCGCATTTATACACGGCTTTTTCCAAAGCTAATTTAAAATCCAGCTGGGACGGCTATTTTGCAAAATGTGAAAAAAATGAAAATTTTATAGGGATTGTCGTCGAAAAATTATCAGCCGACAGCCGCGGCAATGTCACCAGCCGTATAGTCGGTGTCTGCAAAGCCGGAACCCTGGGGCCGCAATATCGCGAACATCTTGAAGAAGTACGCGGTCAAAAACTGGCCGATAATGAGGCCGCCGCTTATGCCAACCTGCAAACCATCTACATTGATCCCGCTTATCAGGGATTAGGGCTTGGGCGGGCAATAATGGGCTATTTTGCCAATCATTACAGCGCCAAAGGCTGCCGTCATGCCTTGACTGAAACTTTGAGCGGTTATGCCGAATCTCCGAAGTTTTTTAACAAAGTCGGCGGCGCCGAATGTCTGGGAGACTACAGCGAAGATCCGCAGAAAGCTGTCAACAATTCCGCGCAGGCCGCCGGACAGGATATACCGTTGAAGTTATGGCTGATGCCCGATTTAAGCGCGATGAAAATGACTTGTTATTTTGAACGCAAATATCGCGAACAACAGGCAAAACGCGCCGCTGTGATGACCGCGGCAAAAGGAGCTCGTTATGGATACTAAGGAAATTTTGCATAAACTGGTCGCTTTTGATACCCAAATTCAGCATAATACTCTGGAAGCCGTTAACTGGGTCAGAAATTATCTGCAAAATTTCGGCGTTGAAGTCAGTCTGATTTATAATCAGGATAAAACCCGCGCCTCTCTGATGGCTTTTATCGGTGATAAAAACCGTCCTGGCTGCGTTTTTTCCGGTCATCTGGATACCGTACCCGCCGATGAGACTTTTTATCGCGGACGGCCCTTTGAACTGCATTATGAAAACGGCAGATATTACGGCCGCGGCGCCTGCGATATGAAAGGGCCGATTGCCGGATTTTTGGCGGCGGTTCCCGAACTTGTTAAGGCCGGAAAAAGTGCCGTTTTGCTGCTGACGCATGATGAAGAAGGCGGATTTCAGGCTATTAATCAGATAACCGCCGATCCTGATATCGTAAAATTTTTGCAAAATCAGCAGAATTGTATCGTCATGGAACCTTCGGATTTAAAAGCCGTTACCGCCCATAAAGGCACCCGTCTGCTGGAAGTTTCCCTTTTTGGCCGCAGCGGACATTCGTCGCGCCCTTCGCTATGCATTGATGCCGTTGACGCTGCGGTAAACAGCTACTGCCATCTGCTTGGCGGTTTCCGCAAACTGGCGGAAAATTACGGAGCCAACCCGGCATTTATTGAGCCTTATTCAACCGCGACCGTCGGGCTTTTTAACGGCGGCGAGGCGATTAATACTGTTGCCGACCGGGCTGTTTACACGCTGTTGAGCCGTGAAAACCCCGGTGATGATTTTGAGAAATTTTTTGCGGATATTTTTACGGATTATAATTCGCCGGCCCGATTGGAAATTAAGCAAAAACTCTATGCTTATGCTTTTAAAAGCCGCTGTAAGCCGGAATTTATTGAGTCTTTGAGCCGCGGACAGCAGCCGCAGGCGGTCAATTTCGGAACTGAAGCCGGATTTTTTGAAAAAATAGGGCTGCCGACCGTTGTTTTCGGCCCCGGAAACATTGCTCAGGCGCATACCAAAGACGAATATATTTCCGCAGCTCAACTGGAAAAATGGACGGCCATGATTCCCGAAATTTAATAATGCGGTTTAAGAAAGGCCGCAACTTCCGCCATTGTACCAAAAATATGTTTCACGCCCAAAGCTTCGACCCGGCGGCGAAATTCTTCGCCTTTATTCATTTCGCTGCCGGCAAAAGCGACGGCGGTCATACCCGCTCGTAAAGCCGCTTCCAATCCGGCCGGAGAATCTTCGATAACCGCGCAGTTTTGCGGGGAAGTTTTCATTTTTGCCGCGGCAAACAAAAAAATATCCGGTTCCGGTTTGCCGTGTTTGACCATATCGACGGTAAAAATTTCACCGGCCGGAAAAATATCTTCAATTCCCACGGTTCTGATTTTATCCAGCGTTTTGCTCAAAATTCCGCCGGTGGCAATGCATTGTTTAATGCGGTGGGCACGGTTATATTCAAAAATTTCACGAATTCCCGGCGTCAGAACAAAACCCTTTTGCATAAACTTATAATCACGCTTAAGAGCCTCGTCCCAGAATGTTTTATCGGTTTCAATTCCCAGCCGCTGCAAAACTTCGGCTTTGGTGCGGTCGCTCATTCCGGCCAGATAATGGGCGGCGGTGGCAAAATCCCAGTTAAGGGCAAATTTTTCGTTTAACATCTCCTGCCGGGTTTGTAACCAGAGTTTTTCGGTATCGGCAATCACGCCGTCAAAATCCCAGATAACCAGTTCAAATTTTTCTGCCCTTTTTTCTTGCTTCATTTTTATCCTCAAATAAATCTGCCCGATAATCTTATAACCAAATAAGCTTTAATAATAATTAATAATGAAAACTCTTTTTTAACCTGTCAAAAAAACGAGTCCGCAGGAAGCCCGCAGAAAAGAATTTTTCCGGTTGTCCGATAAATCATTCATCAAAAACTCAGATTCCTCTCCAGAGTCAAAAAAACCGCATTTTTTAATCTTGCAACAATTTGACATTGCGGGTATATAAATTTTTAAGATAAGGAGATATCATGACTCAGCCGACTATCTATGCCCTCTCAACCGTATACGGAAAATCCGGCGTTGCCGTTATCCGCATTTCCGGCACTGCCGCGTTGCAGGCTGTTGCCGCTTTGACCGAACTTGATGTCGGCAAAATCAAACCACGTTATGCTTATTTTCAAACTTTACGCCGGCCGCAGACAGGCGAAAGTCTGGATCAGGCCTTAATCCTTTATTTCCGGGCGCCGCATTCCTTTACCGGTGAAGATATTGTTGAAATCCAGTGTCACGGCTCTAAGGCGGTTATTAAAAGCCTGCTGGATGTTTTAGGTAGTTTGCCGGGATATCGTCTTGCCGAACCTGGTGAATTTTCAAAACGCGCTTTTCACAATAACAAATTTGACTTAACCGCTGCCGAAGGTTTGGCCGATTTGATAGACTCCGAAACTTCCGAACAGCAGAAATATGCCCTGCGCCAAATGGAAGGTAGCTTGAAAAATCTTTATGAAGGCTGGCGCAGCCGGCTTCTGCAAAATCTTGCCCATTTGGAAGCTTTTATTGATTTTCCTGATGAAGAACTGCCGGAAGACGTTGTCAATAATATGTTGAACGATGTATTTAAACTTTCCGCGGCAATTAAGGAGCATTTAAATTCCGCCGCTGTCGGCGAACGTCTGCGCGAAGGTTTTCGGGTAGTGGTCGTCGGGCCTCCCAATGCCGGCAAATCCAGTTTGTTGAACGCTGTTGTAAAACGGGAAGCCGTGATCGTTTCCGATATTGCCGGAACCACCCGTGACGCCATTGATGTTAACCTTGACATTAACGGTTATCCGGTAATGTTTACCGATACCGCCGGCTTACGTGAAGTTGAAGATGAAATTGAACGCAAAGGCATAGCCATTGCTTTAAACAAAATTAAAGAGGCTGATTTGCTGATTTGTTTGTTTGATGCTTGCAAAGACTCTGTTCACATCTTTGAAAATATTGCAAAATCATTTAAAAACAAAATTTTATATGTCGCCAATAAATGTGATAATTTAACAAATGAACACTGTGCTAAATTGCGGCGGGAAGATATAATTACCATTTCAGCCAAGCATAATCAGGGAATAAACGACTTATTGCAAGTTATTGCCGCGGAGATTTCCGAACGGTTTACTTCCGGCAGCGGCTTGCTGCTGACCCGCAGCCGCTATCGCCAGGCTTTGACCGCCGCCGCAGAAAATCTTGATAATTT
>CALXTG010000082.1 GCA_944391355.1 uncultured Alphaproteobacteria bacterium | reverse complement strand
CCTGGTCTTCAATTTCCAGTAAATGCAAGGGTTTCATACCCAGACATTCTGCTCCGGCCTCAATATCCAAATTTTTGCTTCGGCGTATCTGACGGAATTCCAGCCCTAATTTTTCACGAAATTTTTTTCGTTCACTTTTACTTAATTTCATTTTATCAAGCTCCTTTGGTTTTGTATTAAAAAGAAAGAAGCCGGTTCGAGCGGCAGCAGCGTCTGGCCGGCTTAGATAAAACAGCTGCTGACCATGTTGAACTATACCGTAAATTTTCTGGCTGCGGCAGCGCTGTTTTCTTTTTATTTATCCCTTGCTTCTTAAAACATCAGGATAAACAAAACCGCCCTTAAAAACAATAAGGACGGGGAGCTGAAAAACTGCTAAGAACAGTCACGCTTCTTCGTGCCAAAGGCCTTATACCGCGCACTCCCCTGACGGGGATATGTTTTCTTAGAGATGTTTTTCAGACATCATCACCGGTCTCCCAATGACAAAAATTATAATAATCGCTTTCTTTTAAATTGCAACCGAAATTTTTGTAAAGTCTCCTTTTTTCAGAAAGGCCCGGAATCTTCCATTTGTCCGGCCTGTTCAAAAAACAGCGGATATTTTCGGGTTGCCACCGCTTTTTGATAAAGGCCGTGAAAATAGGTTATTTTATGCCATTTATAGCCCAGACGGCCGTCAGAATAAGAAAGAATTTCATTCTCCCAAAGTTTTTCGGCAAAAGGTTCATAAAGGCGGTTAAAGCTTTTGATTATCCAGCGCAGCGGGTGCCAGGGCTTCGGATTGTGATAGTCGATAAAAACCGCCTCGCCGCCGGGTTTGATGCTGTTGAGGGCATTGTTGACGATTTTGCTTTTTTGCACGGCCGGAACTTCATGCAGCAGATTATAACAGATGATAACGTCATAGTCCTTGTAACGAAAAGCCCGGTTGGCGTTCTGGTTGATAAAATGCATCTGCGGATAGAGATACTGATATTTTTCCTTAACCCGGTGCAAAGCCGCCTGACTGACATCCAAAACATCATAGCGGCCGGAACGGCCGACGGCACGGGCGACATCTTCCATCTGCGAACCATAGGTCGCGCCGAGCTGCAGAACTTTGGCGCCGGGAGATATTTCCTTAAGCAGCGCTTTGCGGATAATCCGGTTTGCGCCGAAAGTTATCAACGTCAGAAACCAGTCGTTATCCAAAAGCCTGTTCCAGTAACTGCCGTAAAGCCAGCCGTAAATTTCTTTCCAATAAGCCGGGAGTTTTTTATCCTGCAATTCACTATCGTTCATATCAGTTTCCTCCGGCAAATCGGGACTTAACGGTTTTAACGGCGGCGGCAAAGCGAAGATGCCCCTCTTTAATCAGCGGGCAGAGTTCGGTGTCGGGACGCTGTTCGACAATTGCCGTTTCAATTTGTTCGCAGAGCGCAGCAAAGGCATTCATGCCGAACACCAGGCTCGACGAGCGCAGGCTGTGATACAAAAGCCGCAATTCCTCGCGGTTTTTATTCTCAACGTCTTTTAAATCATTTTCGGCTTTATCAAGATATTCAAGCCACAGCTCCCGCATTTTTTCGGGCCCGAAAATATCTTCATATCGGCGCAGAGCCGTTAAATCAACCTCATCAGTCATTTTTCTTTATCAGCCCGAGCCGGGCCGCCTCTATCACCGCGGCGGTGCGGTTATAAACTTTCAGCAGTTTCAGAATTGCGGTAACATGCAGTTTGACGGTTCCTTCGGTTAATCCCAATTCGTAGGCAATCTGTTTGTTGGAATAGCCTTTGGAGATCAGCCCCAGAACGTCAATCTGCCGCGGGGTCAGAATTTTCAGATTTTCTTCAACATTCTGGTCTTCGGTAATTTTTTCAACCTGTTTCAGGACATCAAATTCATTGCGCAGGGTGTCGCTCAAAAGTTCGGGCGGAATATAAACGCCGCCGGACAGCACCAGATTAATCGCGCTTAAAATTACGGCATTGGGCGAGGTTTTGGGAATGTAGCCCGCGGCGCCCTGCTCTATGGTCTTGTGAACAATTTCTTTGTCAAAAACGGCCGAAAGAATGATAATCGGCGTTTCCGGCAAGGCGGCGTGAATGCGGCTTATCGCCTCATTCCAGTTGGCGCCGGGCATGGCTAAATCGGTCAGAATCAGGTCAAAATCGGCAGCCCGGCCGATTTCATTAAAAAGCTCCTGATAGTTTTTGGCAAAAACCAGTTCGGCTTCGGGCAGAAAATCGCGGAGGATAAATTCCAATCCTTTTAAAAAAAGTTCATGATCGTCGGCTACTAAAATTTTCACTTTCTTACTCCTTTACTGCCAATCGCCGCAGACGGCCTGCCAACAGGCCAGCGCGGCAGCGGCGGCCGTTTCGGCTCTGAGGATACGCAGCCCGAGACTAATTCCCCGCACAAAAGGGCATGCCCGCAGGCAGGCAAATTCTTCGGGGCTGAAACCTCCTTCCGGACCGACCAGAATGGCCGCCGGCTGCTGCCGGAAACTTTTAAATACTTCGGCAACCGGAGCCCCCTGCCCGCTTTCATCCATCAGAAACAAGATACGACCGGAATCCCAATTTTGCAAGAGTTTTGCAAGCGGCTGCGCGGCGCCGATTTCCGGCAGATCAACCCGCCGGCACTGCTCGCAGGCTTCAACCGCCTGAGCCTGATAACGGTCGGCGCGGACTTTTTCGCTGATGGTTCTGGCCGTAATAACCGGTTGCAGTTTCCGCACGCCCAGCTCGGCGCTTTTTTCGATGATAAAATCGGTCTTGTCTTTTTTAACCGGGGCAAAAACCAGCCAGATGTCGGGACTCCTGCTGAACGGCACGGTCTGCTCCGTAATGAGCGTCCGGCACAGTTTTTTGCCGGTTTCGGTAATTTCGGCGGCAAATTCGCCGTGACGGTTATCAAACAGCAGCAGCGTATCGCCGCGGCCGAGTTTCATGACGTTTAACAGATAATGAACGGCCTTTTCAGGCAGGTCAAGCGTTTGGCCGACGGCGGGAACCGCTTCGCAGAACAGACGGATTTTCGGGCTATTTTTCATCTCAGCGGCCTACAACGATTTTAACTTTGCGCACCGCGGTCACTTCCGTTCCGCTGAGGCGGTCAAGATAGAGCAGCGCGGCGCCGGGTTTGGCAGCCTGCAAAACCAAAGTCAGGATATTTCCCAATTTGCGGCTTTCGAGCAGGACGACGTCTTCGCCGCTTAAATCATAGTTCCAATTTGTGCCGCTTTTCTCAATCAGCCGGATATGTATTTCATCGCCGGGATTAACGACAATCCGTTGAAAAGGCTTATCAACGTCGACAAGGTGGATCGAGGGCTGATATTCGGCAAAAAAACGCGTTGAAACCGAATCCCGGTATTCCTGCGTGTCAAAGGCAGGCTGAGATTTATCGCATTCAAAAACGCCCCGCCGCTGTGAGGCAGGCTTTTCTTTATGAGGATATTTAAGGGTTGTCGGCCTGCTGACGCCGACAAAAACATCGTTAGCAAAAACCGACTCGGCACTTTGCACGATTTGAGCTTCGGCCGCCGCGGCGTTAAACAGAAGAAACATCCCCACTAAAAATCCGAACATATTTTAACTCCGCAAAATCGGTTGAAAACTGTATAATTATCATACCATTTCAGATTAAATAAGTTATGTTAAAGTTCAGTTAAATTATTGCAAAAAACCGGAAAAAAGACATGATTATCACGATTGACGGACCGGCAGCGGCCGGAAAGGGAACTTTAGCGGCAAAACTGGCCGAGAAATACGGTCTGGCTTATTTCGACACAGGCATGACTTATCGCGCCGTGGGACTGGCAATGACTCTGGACGGCCGCGATATTAACGATGCCGCAGCCGCCGAAGAATATGCCCGAAAGCTGACTTTTCCGCAAATGCTGGAACTGGCCAAGAATCCTGAGTTTCGCAGCAGCAAAAACGGCGTTGCCGCTTCGGTGGTTTCGGCTTATCCCGGGGTTCGGCAGGCTTTGTTGCAAATGCAGCGCGATTTTGCCTTAAATCCAGTTTTTGCCGACGGAACACCGGCCAACGGCGCCGTTTATGACGGCCGCGATACCGGGACGGTGGTTTGTCCGCAGGCCGATTTTAAGTTTTTTATTACCGCTTCTCCGGAAATCCGCGCCGAACGGCGTTTTAAGGAGCTTCAGGCCAAAGGTATGGAAACGCCTTATGCCGAAGTCCTTGCCGATATGAAAGCCCGGGACGAACGCGACAGCAAACGGGCGGCGGCTCCGCTGAAACCGGCCGAAGACGCCGTTATTATGGATAATTCGGAACTGAATATCGAAGAAATGGTCGGTGTTGCGGCCGGCGTCATTGACGCTCATAAATAAAAAGCTTGAAAAATAAATATTTAAGTGTATAAAGAAGCCTGTCCGCAGATTTTCGGGGTGCGCCGATTGCGGCCATTGATTTAACCTCGCACAAGTCCGCCCGCATTTTGGGCCGGCAATGTTTTGAAATTACGTAATTTTATGACAAATACTGAAGTAAAAATTCCTGAAATGACCGAAAATTTTGAAGCTCTGCTCAACGAGCAGTTCGGCGATAACGGTATTACCGGTTCGGTTGTTAAAGGCACTATTATCAAATTGACCCCCGATTTTGCCGTCGTTGATGTCGGCTTGAAATCGGAAGGCCGTATTCCGCTGCGCGAATTCGGTCAGAATCCCGAACTCAAAGTCGGCGATCAGATCGAAGTTTATGTCGACCGCTATGAAGACAAAGACGGCAACATCGTCTTGTCACGCGAAAAAGCCCGCCGCGAAGAAGTTTGGCAGGATCTTGAAAAATGCCTTAACTCCGGCGAAAGAGTCAACGGCGTTATCTTCGGCCGCGTTAAAGGCGGTTTCACCGTTGACCTTAACGGCGCGATTGCTTTCCTGCCCGGTTCGCAGATCGATATCCGCCCCATTCGCGACATTACGCCTTTGATGGGTATTTCCCAGCCGTTCCAGATTTTAAAAATGGACAAGCTGAGAGGCAATATCGTTGTTTCCCGCCGCGTTGTTCTTGAAGAAACCCGCGCCGAAGCCCGCGCCGAACTGATTGATACCCTCAAAGAAGGTTCAATTCTTGACGGTGTGGTCAAAAACATCACCGATTACGGCGCATTTATCGACCTGGGCGGCGTTGACGGCTTGCTGCACGTTACTGATATTTCCTGGAAACGCATTAACCACCCCGCCGAAGTTCTGTCGGTCGGCCAGACGGTTAAAGTTCAGGTTATCAAATTCAATGAAGACAATCAGCGTATCAGCCTCGGCATGAAACAGCTGGAAAACGACCCCTGGCAGGAAGTTGCCAGCCGCTTTACCGTCGGTGAAGTTTATAAAGGTAAAGTTACCAATATTACCGATTACGGCGCATTTGTCGAACTCGAAGACGGCATTGAAGGTTTGGTTCATGTTTCTGAAATGAGCTGGACCCGCAAAAATGTTCACCCGGGCAAAATCGTTTCGACTTCTCAGGAAGTTGAAGTTAAGGTTTTGGAAGTTGATGCCGACAAACGCCGCATCAGCCTCGGTATTAAACAGTGCACGCCGAATCCTTGGGCCGCTTATGTTGAAGAACATCCGGTCGGCTCGGTTATTGAAGGCAAAATTAAAAACATTACCGAATTCGGCCTGTTCGTCGGCCTGTCCGACGAAATTGACGGCATGATCCACCTGTCCGACATTTCCTGGGACAAATCCGGTGAAGAAGCCGTTAAAGACTATACCAAAGGCCAGGATATTCAGGCTAAAATTATCGATGTCGATATTGAAAAAGAACGTATCAGCCTCGGTATCAAACAGCTCTCCGAAGACGTTGTCGCTTCGGCTCTGGACGGCCTGAAAAAAGGTGATGTTGTTAAAGCAACCGTTACCGGACACGATGACAAAGTTGTCAACGTAGAAGTCAACGGTATCAATACCAGCATTAAAAAAGCCGATCTGTCCCGCGACAAAGCCGGACAGAATCCCGAAGAATTCAAAGACGGCGACGTCGTAGAAGCCAAAGTTACTTCTGTAGACAAGAAGAACAACAAACTCGGCCTCTCGATTAAAGCTCTTGAAATCGACGAAGAAAAGAAAGCTTTGGAAGAATATTCCTCTGCTTCTACCGGCTCGACTTTCGGTGATGTTTTAGGCGAAGCTCTGAAAAAGAACGCTTAAGACTTAACCAGTCTTAATAAAAAAAACCGGGGGCAATCTGCCTCCGGTTTTTTTATTGTCGGCACGGTTTTTGAAAATTTTGTCAAATTTAAAGTTGACAATTTTCGGGGAGTTTTGCTATATTTTCGGCAGGAGATTTGCCAGAATAATGAAAATTGCCAATTTTAAAGAATATATTGCCGTTTTGCGTGAGGTATATTCTCAGGACGCCATGGGCGAACTGGGCAGTTATTATCATGCCCTGATGTCTTCCGGCGCGAAATTAAAAAAACAAAAAGCACAGCTGCAAAAACAGCTTTACCGTCTGAATGCCGAAATCAAACAGGCTGCGGAAGATATTCGTTTAAGCACCGATAAAAAGGCTGCCGGCCTGAAAATGGCCGAACTGCGCCGCCGCCGTCAGGAACAGGTTAAGCTTCTTAAAGAGCAGCAGAACGGCGACCATTTTAATGTTTTGAGCGACGAGGCCAAAATTTGCGTTTGCAGCGGATTTTTATTGCAAAAATATCTGGCGCGGGAATTGTTGGAAAATAATCCGCTCCGCTTTCATCAGGACAGCCGGGGAGATTTAATTGTTGATGCCGAGCGGCTGCGGGCTTCCGAGATTATGCAGGAGGCCGGGCATATCCGCGATTTTGTCGGCGCTTACCTTAACCGCTATCCGGACAAGGTTAAAACGCCCGGACATTTTAAAACCCTGCTGAACGGCATAAATAACTGGGGCGGACTGGTGGAGTATGCCGATAATTTGTTTGAACATCTTAATGACGGCGATATTATGGAAGACGGCCCGGTTAAAGCCAGCCGCTGCGGCGCCGAAGTCGTCAAAAGGTTTCCGGAACAAAATCTGCAGCTGGTACGGCTGCATAATGAAAAAGCGCTGGATTATGAAAGCGCCAAAATGGAGCATTGTGTCGGCAAAGGCGGTTATGACAAAAAAATAAAAAGCGGCAAAACGCAGATTTATTCGCTGCGCGATGATACGGCAGAAGGAGAATGGCTGCCGCATGCAACCATTGAATATATCGACGGAGAGATTAAACAGATTAAAGGCTTTAAAGACCAAATAATCTCACCGGAATATATACCGGTGATGCGAGAGGCTGTCCGCTGGCTTTCCGCAAAAGCCGGCAAAGCAAAACAAAGGCAAATATCCGACCTGAAAAATATCGGTTTCTGGG
Source organism: uncultured Alphaproteobacteria bacterium (assembly GCA_944391355.1). Classification (GTDB taxonomy): domain Bacteria; phylum Pseudomonadota; class Alphaproteobacteria; order RF32; family CAG-239; genus CALXWF01. The sequence goes on along the minus strand of CALXTG010000082.1, from coordinate 2,744 downwards.
TTGATACCCAAGGCAAAATTATTGATATTACCAACCTGAAGGAAGAAGTGTTTTTTTCAACGCTTCATCAAAACGAAATGCCTTTGTTCAAAGACAAAGAACATTTAGTTTCAATTGAAGACTTTCTGCTCGGCAATAAACTTGACTGCAAAACACTGAAAAACGCAAAAAAATTCAAACATATAAATCATCTTCGCAAGGACAGCAACTGCCTGCTCTTAGATGACGAATTTGTTATGGCTTTGGATATCGATATCCCGGATAACGGCAAAAGCAACAGACTTAATCTGGCTGCCCGCCGTTATATTTCCGAACTTTTCGGAAACCAACCGATTGAAGGGCTGCTGCCGCGCATTGACCCGGCATTTTGGAAAGACCTTGGTTATATCGAAGCGGTCTCCGGTCCCTGCTATAAAAACCTGGTTGATATTATCTCCCTTAAAGAAGATATTGAAATAAAAGAACTCCGGCAAGATGAGCTGCAGTTATTTAAAGATAAAGAACACCTGGTTTCTGTTGAGAAATTTTTAATTACGAAAGAAATGGACAAGGAAACCCTTGACAGTGTCAAAAAGTTCAAAAAAATTGAGCAGCTGGGAAAAGACAGATATACTCCAGCCGCTTTTAATAATTATCAGACAGCTCGCAGTTATATTTCCGAAATTTTGGGAAACAGACCGATTGACGAATTGCTGCCGCGGATTGATTCTGAAATATACAGAGAACTCGGCTTTATGTCTTCGGTCGATCCGGAAAGAGTCACAGGTTTAATTGCTTTTAACGATTTACAGACATCCTCCGCCAGCGGCTGTAATAAATTTTTCGATATCACCCGGCTTAAAGAAAATATTACTGTCGCTTATTTGGGGAATGAGCTCTCATATTGGGCAGATGCAGATCTTAAACACCTGATTTGCGAAGAAGTGAAAATATCAGGAAAAATAGAGAAAGGAACTGATACCACCCTTGCTTCCCTGGCCGGAGCTTATAATCTTATTTTTGATGAACCGGATTTTGCCGCGGTTGACAAATTTGACCTCAGCGGCCTGCAAAGAATGTATGAAAGCCCGGGCCGCAAGATTAATATATTTAACCGCCGCGGAATGTTTTTGGAAGATAATACCATTCCGATGCTTTTCGCCGGCGCGGTGGTTTCTTTTCAAAAATGCCGCAATCTGCCTGCTCCGGATAAAATAAAACTTCCTCCGCAGGTAAAACACCTGATGCTGGACTTTTGCAAGGATAATGCAGAAAAAAATAAGGCGGATTTGCCGAACTTAAGCGGCTATAAAAATCTTGAAAGCCTGCAATTGAATAATATTGATTTCAGCTCCGCTCAGGCGCTCCGGCTGCCGAAAGGGCTTAAATATCTGGCTTTTTACAACTGCCGCTTTGCCGACGGAACAGATATGGATTTTAACCGTTTTAACGGCCTGCAGCAGCTGCGGCTGAGGCAATGCGAATTGCAGGGCGTGGAACATTTTGCTTTCCCGCCGAGTTTACGGGAAATTGAAGTTTCCGGCGCAAAATTTAAAGACGAAACGGTTTTGGATTTTTCTTCCTGCCGGGAAATGAAAGAGTTCAGTCTGCAGAGCTGGAACACGGAGACCCTGTCTATCGGCGCTTTGAAACTTCCGGCCGAAATAGAAAAAATCAGACTCAGCGAGATAAAATTTCCGCTGCTGAAAGAATTTAATCTTGAGAATTGCACGGCTTTACAGGAGCTGGATATGGAAAAAACCGCTTGTCCGAAACTCAAAAAGCTTCTGATCCCGCCGCGTTGCGAAAAAAAGCTTAAAGGTTTGGTTCTGGCCGCGGGTTTGTCTCCGCAGTTTGACAGAGGACGAGATTAAAAAAGATTCAAAAAATTATTGTGTAATTTAAAAAAGTTATAATTATGGAAAAAATAAAAATTATTACCGATTTAATCAAAATGCTGAATTTCTCAAAAGAAGATATCAAGCAATTGGTTAAATATCTGCTTTCGGCCTATAAGCTCAACGATGACAATAAAGTTTGCGAAGCCAGGCCGGCACCGGCCAAATCTGTACTGCCGCTTGAGGTCGTCTATCAGGACGGTTCTCGCAGCTATGAAAAAATATGCGGAAAAATACTGGTCGGTATTCTTCTGCAGAACAAATATCTGCTTTTCCCGCAGGAAAGCGGCTGTCCGTTTTCTCGCGACGAAGCGCAAAGATATATGAATAACCTTCCTGCGGGTTACCGGTGGCATTTGATGACGGAGAAAGAAGCTTATGTTATCAATGGCATGTTGAACGTCGTCAATAAAACGCTTAGAGAAATCGGCGGAGATGAAATCGGCCGCAGAAACTATATGCTGGCTGATGACGGACAGTCATCCGGAATTGTTCGTTATCTGGCTAAGATTTAGTTATCTAAAACCTCCCGTTCAGACGGGAGGTTTACTTTTTAATTAAGCCCGTTTAAGCGGTATCCGCCCTCGGTGGTGACAATCAGCTGCGCGCTTTCGTCTTCATGCTCGACCTTTTGGCGCAGGCGGTAGATATGGGTTTCGATCGTATGCGTCGACACTTCGGGGCTGTATCCCCAAACCTCTTGCAAAAGTTCCTGCCTCGAGACGATTTTATCTTTGGCTTTGTAAAGATATTTTATGACCGCGACTTCTTTTTCGGTCAGTTTGACAACTTCCTTGTTACGCTTGTTTAATATTTCTTTGGCAATCGGGTGGAGTTCATAATTGTTAAAACACAGATAACCTTCCT
>CALXTG010000081.1 GCA_944391355.1 uncultured Alphaproteobacteria bacterium | reverse complement strand
AAAAACTTCCTTTTTATGGCCTGGTCTATGATGATCCGTTTACCGGGCGCAAAGGGATCGGCGACTGGACGGCGGAAGAGGCCCTAAAAGGGCGTCTTTTGAGCGCGGAATCCGAACTCGGGGAGGGGCAGGCGATAAAAGCCGCCGTACAGGTTGAGATTCCCGCCGGCAAATTCCTTTGGGCTGCGGACGGAAAAACGCATTATAAACCCCGGTTGGATTTAACCGCTTCGGACAATTTGTCTTCCTATCGCCTTTATTGGCCGCTGCCGCAGCGACTTTATCATGACAAAACGGATTATACGGTTTACGGCGGAACGCTGGTTCTGCCTCTGGAATTATGGGCGGCGGATAAAAATAAGCCTCTGCTTGTGCAGGGAAAACTTCAATTCCAGCTATGTGATTTTTCCGGCTGCAATCCCCGCTCCTTGGAATTAAAGCTTGATTTGGCGCCGGGAACTTCCGAAGCTTCGGCGGTTAATAATTTTATCGTAAACAATTTTAACCTTCTGCCGCCGGCCGAAGACGATAACCTGACAGTTAAGCGGCTGGTTGTCGATAAACCGCTGTCAGCCGATGAACCTCAGGTTTTGCGGGCGGTCATTGAGATTGATACAGCCTTGTCGGAATTTGATATTTTTATTGAGAATAAAGACGGTATAGAATTTTACGCCCCGCGGATAACCATTGACGGCCGCCGGATTATCGCGCGGTTTACGGCCGTGGACAACCGGGCTGATTTGGTCGGCAAAGAATTTGTGCTGACGGCCAAAATCGGAAAATTTGTTTCTCTCCGGCAGAAGTTTACCGCCGAAATTGCCTCGGTTTTTGATACATTGCGGCCCGAGCTGTCCTGGGGGTTGGTTTTTCTGGCCTTTATCGGCGGGTTTATTCTGAATTTCATGCCCTGCGTTTTTCCGGCGTTATCCTTAAAGCTGATGAGTCTCAGTTCATTCGGCGGCAGCAATGAACAGACGGTACGCCGGGGTTTTGCTTTGACGGCCGGCGGCATATTTATCGGTTTTGTGATCATTACCGCGCTTTTGTATGTCTTTAAATTTATCGGGCTGTCGCTGGGCTGGGGCATGCAGTTTCAGAACCCTGTTTTTTTGATTTTGATGATGAGTGTTATGGTTCTGTTCATTGCACAAATCCACGGGCTGATAAACATCTCGCTACCTTCGTTTCGCTCGGCAAAAACAACGGATAAGAAGAATAAATCCGGGCTGCCGCATTTATTAGCCGGCATATTCGTCGTTCTGCTGGCCACACCCTGTACGGCGCCTTATTTAGGAACGGCGGTCGGGTTTGCTCTGGCCGGGACTTATTGGGATATTGCGATAATCATGAGCGCCGTTGCGGCCGGTCTGGCCTTGCCTTATCTTCTGATTTCGGGCTGGCCCGATATTGCTTTGGCCGTACCCAAACCCGGTGCCTGGCAGGAAAAACTGCAGCGTTTTATGGTTTTAATGTTGTTTGTGACCTTACTGTGGCTGTTGTCGGTATTTGCTTCGCAAAGCAGCTGGACGGCGGCCTTGCGCCAGGGATTTTATCTGCTGTTGATTTGGTTTATATTCTGGTTTCGCAGCCTGATATTTCAACAGCTTGACGCCGCGGTGGAAACCGAAGACGCCAAAATCCGCAGCCGTCGTTTCTTTTTGCAGATTTCCCGGCTGTTGCTGGCGGTCTTGCTGGTCGTTTCTCTGATAGACGGAAACCTGAGTTTTGGCGCGCATCGCCGCGAAACGTTAAAAAGTACGGTCAGCGAGCTGGACTATGATTATATCCGCTCGCAGATTGCGTCGGGGCGGACGGTGTTTGTTTCCATCGGCGCCGATTGGTGTTTGACCTGCCGCTTCAATCAGATAACGGTTTTACAGAATGACATGATTAAAGAATATCTGCGCCGTCATTCGGTAGTAACGGTTGATATCGATTGGACCGGTTATAACCCCCGGGTCTTGGAGTTTATGGAAAAATTTGGCCGCAAAGGACTGCCTTTTTACGTAATATTCAGTCCCAAAGTCCCTGACGGACTGGTTCTGCCGGAAATTTTAACCGAAAAAGACCTTAGGGATATTCTCCGGGAGGCGGTATAAGCTTAAAAACCCAGCGTACTCTTAACGCCGGCAATGAGTTTCTCCAGCATTTTCGGTTCCTTGCCGCTGAGCTTTAGGCAGGCTTCCCGTCCCAGACCTTTTTGTTTCATTTCGCTGAATCCGGCGCGCTGCCCCTGCGGGAACAGAATATTTTCCGGCTTCAGCCCCATAATTTTGGCTGCTTTCGGCAATTTGAAGAAATCGACTTTTTCGTCGCCGCGCAGCAGCAGGGCTTTTTCGACTCTGACCTTGCTTAAATCCAGTTCGGGAAATTTAAATAAATGCAGATTGCCGCTGATGCGAAAACCGCCGTTTTCCTCTCGAAAATGACCGGCGGCGTTCTTACTTAAAAAAGCTGTGACATTCTGCGGAAGCGGCAGCGTTTCGTCACCGCGCAGGCCGTTACGGCATTGCGGCAGTTTTTCGTAATCACTGACGGCGTTATTGATGATTTTGGCAGAGTTGGCTTCGACAATGTTCCAGTTGAGATTCGGAATAACCTTGTCTCCGTCAATCAGCAGGTCGCCCTCAAAGCGGATAATATCTCCTTCGACTTTGACCTTAACCTGCTTAGCGGGCATTCTTCCTTGGGAAGAATTGGGGTGAATACAATCTTCTATGTATTCCTCGATAGTCAGAAATTTGTTTTCGTTCATAGTCCGTTACCTGAATGTTTTCGTCCAAGTTCGCCTTTAATATAGTCTATTATGTCGATTTAGACAAATAAAATTTTATGAACATTTTGTTACAATCCTGCTTTTCCGCAGATTCTCTAGGAATTGAGGCTTCTCGATTCGTTAAAATTTATTTGTCTTTTTTCTGTATTAAACCCGCGACTCGGAATGAAAAAATTTCTTTTTATTCTTCCGTCCCCGGAAACTCTTTTTTATATTTATCGCAGCCGCTGCGAGCCAGTTCATCGACCCGCTCATTTTCCGGATGCCCGTTATGCCCTTTGACCCAGACCCATTTGATGTCGTATTTCTGCGTCAGTTCGTCCAGCTGCTGCCATAGGTCTATATTTTTTACAGCTGATTTTTTATTGGCGGTTTTCCAGTTATTGCTTTTCCATTTCGGCAGCCACTGCGTAACACCGTCCATGACATAGCGGCTGTCGGTATAAAGGGTAATCAGACACGGCTTTTTGATTGCTTTCAGGGCTTCAATAACGGCTGTCAGCTCCATGCGGTTGTTGGTTGTCTCCGCTTCTCCGCCGCAAAGTTCCTTTTCGATGTCACGGTGTCTCAGGATTGCGCCCCAGCCGCCCGGTCCGGGATTCCCTGAGCAGGCGCCGTCCGTATAAATTTCAACTCTTAACATTAAATCTCACTTCTGAAAAAATCGGTAAAGAATTCGTTTAACAGCAGCTCCGTGTCGTCTTCGTCGCGTAAAGCCTTGGCAACAAAAGAACGCAGCCGGTTTTTGGGAATATGAATCCGAAAATCTTTCGGCGCGGTATTATCGGCGCCGATAACGCCCTCCAGTTGAAAATCATCATCAATATAAGGTGAGAAAATGATATCAATGTTGCTGAAACGAACAATTCCCCTCGGCGGCAGGCGCAATTCGGGACGCGTAATCAAATTCAGCTGCCCCTCGGTTCCGGGAATGGAATCCATCTGATTATAATTGAGATAGCGCACTTTGTTATATTCCCCGCTGTAGTTCAACGTTCGGCAGGACAGATAAATTTCGCGGGCAATAACATTACTGTTATTTTCGGCCTGCAGCGAGAAACTGATTTTGACATATTTTTCCGGCGGGTTATCAATGCTTTTGGGATAAAGCATATCTTCATCGCTGTTTTCCAAAACCTCCAGGCTTTTGGAAGCGAGCAGCAGGTCAACATTCGGCTGCGGCCGCCGTCCGAACATTCCGGCAATTACCGAATAGGGCGCCGGAACATTATTGGAGCCCGAACGGATATAAATTGCGCTGTTGGTGGTTGTCATCAAAGGCGCCAGCTCGCTTTTGGGAATATAGGTGGCAATAAAACCGTCGCCGTTTTCGTCAACGCTGATAATATGATTGCGCACTTTGTTATGGCTGGGAATTGTACAGCCGGAAATGGCGTTTTCCAGCCAGCTCAGAAAGCGGTGAACGTTGCGGACTTTAACTTTGGCGCGGGCGACATCGCCGATTTCAATATCTCTGGAACATTCAACGCCCCAGATAATAACCCCGCCTTCGGAATTTCCGAAACCGGAAATCGCTTTGGCCAGATTTTTGCGGTCGTCCCGGTGCAGGGTCGTAAAGTTTTTTCCGGTTGATACCGCCTGCTTAAAATCCAAAAACAATTCTTCGGTTTGTTGGTTGATAATAAATTCATCAATGGCATCTTCACCGAAATATACCAGCTTTTGAAAAATATCTTCGGCGCGGGACATGGCGGCCTCCTTATTGTCTCAAATCTTAAAACTGACCTTTTCTTCGGCAATTATAAGCTTATGAATCTTAATTTTGTCATAATGTCGGCGCAAATTATCCAGCAGACCTTCCACCAGATATTCAGGAGCCGAAGCTCCGGCGCTTATCCCCAGTTTAGCACAATTCTCCAGTTTCTTCCAGTCCAAATCTCCGGCGTCATCAATCAGCAGGGCTTCAGCCGCTCCGGCTTTCAGCGCAGTTTCTTTCAATTGTCTGGAATTTGAAGAATTGGCCGAACCGATAATAATAATCGTATCGATTTTTTGTGCCAGAGCCTTGACCGCTTTTTGGCGGTTAGTGGTCGCATAGCAGATATCGCCGGCTTTCATGGCAACCAGCTTGGGAAAACGTTTTTGCAGATAAGCGGTAATTTCGGCCGTGTCGTCAACGGACAGCGTTGTCTGCGTAACCATGCCGATCTCTTTGTCAGCGGAAAAATCAAGCGCTTCGGCCTCGGCTTTTGAACTGATTATCCGCAGCGGATAACCGTCCGGAAGTTGTCCGGCCGTTCCGATAATTTCCGGATGCCCCGCTTTGCCGATGACGATGACCGGAAGTTTCCGGTCGGCATATTTTCTGATTTGCTGATGAACCCGGCTGACCAGCGGGCAGGTAGCGTCAATCACCGTCAGGCCGCGCCGTTTTGCCTCTTCCGTTACGGAAAGGGGAACCCCATGCGCCGAAAAGATTACCGGCCGGTTCAAATCTTGAATTTCGTTAAGATCCTCAATAAAAACGGCGCCGGCTTTTTCCAGTTCGGCAATGACATGCTTGTTATGCACAATTTCATGACGAACATACACCGGCGCTCCGTATTGCGCCAAAGTGTTACGGACAATCGAAACCGCCCGGATAACCCCGGCGCAGAATCCTCTCGGTTCGGCAAGAAAAACGTCCATATTTCTTAGGCTTCCAGAAGACGGCAGACCTCGTCATATCCCATATAACTGCCCAGAGAACCGAGCAGGGCATAAGTCGGTTTGGCAGCAAAAATAGTCTGCGCCGTATCCTGAATATCGTCGAGCGTGACTTTTTCAATCATGTCAATCATTTCCTCGACCGGCAGCACGCGGTTAAACAGCAGCATCTGCCGCGCCAGCACCTCGGAAGTCGAAGACGAACTTTCCAAAGACATTAACAAACTGGCTTTCAACTGCGTTTTGGAACGCTGCAGCTCTTTAGCCGCAACTTTTTCATTGCGCGCTTTATTGATTTCGCCGACGACTACCGGCATCAGTTCGCGCAGCTCATCAGGCGTCGTTCCGGCATAAATGCCGAACAGGCCGCTTTGAGTGTGCGAATTGGTAAAGCTGTAAACCGAATAGACCAGCCCGCGCTTTTCGCGGATTTCCTGAAACAGGCGGGATGACATGCCGCCGCCGAACATTGTCGAAAACAGCATTCCCGGATAATATTTGTCCGAGGCATAGTCAAACCCTTTGAAGCCTAAAATGACATGCGCCTGTTCAATATCTCTTTTTTCGGCATAAACGCCGCCCTGATAAAGCTGCTGCCCGATTTTAAAATCGGTTTTGCTGCGGAAGCCGGACATTCTCTGTTTCACCATGTTGACAAAGTCATCATGTTTCAGATTGCCGACCGCGCAGATAATGGTGTTTTCGGCGGCATAATTGCTTTGCAGATAATTGTTTATCGTATCTCTGGTAAAGGAACGCACTTTTTCCGCCGGCCCCAGAATGGTTCGTCCGATAGCCTGGCCGGGAAAAGCCGTTTCCTGAAAATAATCGAAAATAATATCATCGGGCGTGTCAATGGTTTGCTTAATTTCCTGCACCACGACTTCGCGCTCTTTGCTGACCTCATTTTCCGGAAAAGTCGAATTCTGGACAATATCGGTAAGGACATCTATGGCGAGTTCCAGGTCATTTTTAAGCATTTTGGCGTAAAAGGCCGTAAACTCTCTGGATGTATAGGCATTCAAAAAACCGCCGACATCTTCAATAGCTTCTGAAATTTCAAGAGCGCTGCGGGTTTTGGTTCCCTTAAAAGCCATATGCTCCAGAAAGTGAGAAATGCCGTTAACATTCATTTCTTCATAAGCAGAACCGGTTTTTACCCAGATTCCAACCGATACGGTTTCCGTCTCGGGGCGGCTGCTGCTTATAATTCTCAGTCCGTTTTCCAAAGTTGTCATTTGCGATTGCATTACACGATGATCCTGCTTATGTATAAAGTGATATTTTCATTTTAAAGACTCCTCCCATTCTAATATATAATTAGATATTGTAAAGCTAAATTATGAAAGGAGAGAAATTATGTACCAAACACCGAAGATTGCAGTTATCTTATCCGGCTGCGGGGTCTTTGACGGTTCGGAAATTCATGAGGCGGTCTGTACGCTGCTGGCAATAGATAAGGCCGGCGCCGAGTATCAGTGCTTTGCCCCCAATACCTGGCAGGCTAAGACGGTTGACCATTTCACCGGTCAGACGAGCGCTTTGGCCGGCGATGACGAAAACCGCAATGTTTTGGCTGAATCGGCCCGGATCGCCCGCGGCAACATCAAGCCGCTGAGCGAGTTTAAGGCCGCCGATTTTGACGCCGTAATTTTTCCCGGCGGATTCGGCGCGGCAATGAATTGGAGCGATTTTGCCGCCAAAGGCCCTGCCTGTGACGTTAATGAAGAAATCCGCCGGGTAATTGAAGAAAGCCATGCCAAAGGGCTGGTCATCGGCGCCATGTGCATTGCCCCGGTTGTCATTGCCCGGGTTCTCGGCCGCCATAAGGTAAAAGTAACAATCGGCACCGACAAAGACATTGCCCGCGGGATTGATAAAATGGGCGCGGTTCATGAGGCCAAAAACTCAACCGAAGTCTGCGTAGATACAGATAACAGAGTCGTAACCACGCCCTGTTATATGCTTGATAAATCGATAAAGGATATTTGCCGCAGTACCGAGAATCTGGTTGAAGAAATTATGGAGCTACTTGGTGCATAATCTGGCCGCGCGTTTTGCCGACAAAACGGCGCCTTCCATGCAGCAGGGATAATTTTTATAAGTCCAGTCGCCGGCCGCAAACAGATTGCTGAATTTTGTGGCCGCGGATTCGGGACGGTTATTGTTGTTGCTCCAGTCCATTTTAACCGTGGTGCGGCGGTGGCGCAAAACCCGGTAAGGCGGGACAAAAGCCGGCTCAACCCCGCGGATGTTGCAGATTTCCTTCCAGACTTCCCGCGCCAGTTCGTCTTTGTCGATTTGCAGGTTTTCCGCGGCGGAAATGGTAACCGAAACAATGTCTTTGTTGATGAAAATCCAATGCGCCATGCCTTTGATGATGCCGAGGATTTTTTTCTTTTGCGGCAAAGCCAGTTCAACGCTGGTGCGGTAATGGATGTTGATAATATCGGCATAATCGAATTCGGGGCCGCCGAAAACTTTGCCGTAATTACGGGCGTCGAGCGCGCAAATAACGGCTTCCCGCGGGCCGATGTCAATTTTGCCGCGATTAAACACCAGTGCGGTGACGCGTCCGTTGTTATCTTCGGTTTTTAAGAGTTTCCAGCCGTATCTGATGCGGCTGGCATTTCCCAGCAGCGGTTCAATAAGTCTCCGGCTGAGATCATTGTGCGAATAATAAATTTTTTTCTGAAACATCGTAAACGGAAATAATTTCCAAAAGACGGTTTTAATCAGCGAATGCGCAACCTCATGCCCCGGCGTATTAAAAATCGAAACCAGCAGATGCGATTTATATTTTTTGAAACTGCGGGAAATCTTGGCGCTCAGCGTATCAAAAAAATTAATCCGGTAAACAAACTTCTTTTTATCGATCAGGCGGTTGATGCTTTTGTTGACGCCGAGACTGACATGGGTGCCGTTGTCCAGGGGGCGCTGCAGTTTTTTGTCGTAATAACTGTAGCATCGGCCGCCGGGGCGGGGCGTTGCTTCATAGACGATAATCTCCGCCGATTTGTTTTTCTGGCGGATAAATTTAGCGCAGGCCAAACCGGCAATTCCGGCGCCGATGATGTGGAATTTCTGATTTTTGTTTTTATTTCTGTTCATGGCTATTTAAAGAAAGCTTTCAGGATTAATCCGAATTTTCGCAGCCGGCTGATTTTGGGTTTGGGCGAAATGACTTCCCAGCCGCGTTTTTGCATAATATCAAAATATTTTTTATATAAACAGGCAATAACATTAACCGGACGTTTGCTTTTCTTGTCGAGCTTTTCGATCAGCCGCTGTGCTTCGGCAAAATTTTCCAGGGCGATTTTAGCCAGTTCTTCGCGGGCAACGGCCAGATTCTTGTCAACAATCACCGTTTCCGGGTCGGTTGAGGTAATCCCGGCTTTTTGCAAAAATTCCCGGGGAATGTAAAGGCGTCCGGCATAAGCGTCTTCTTTGATGTCGCGCAGAATATTGGTAATCTGCAAAGCCGTTCCCAGGGTTCTCGACAGTTCTTCAATCAGCTTTTCGTCCGTGCAGCCGAAAACGCGCAGCGACAAATTTCCCGGCACTCCGGCAACGCCGCGGCAATAGCGGTATAATTCCTTAAGGCTCGGCGCCCGCATCGGTTCGGGCAGATCCATCGAAATGCTGTCAATCAGCTTGATAAATTCTTCTTTGGGAAGCTTAAACCTCATACAGTTTTTATAGATTCTGCGGCCGATGTCGGTTACCGGCGCTCTCTTGTCAAAAATATTATCGATTTCCTCGCGCCAGGCTTTCAGAATTTCCTGTTTTTCTTCAATGTTCAAATTCCCGTCAACGACATCGTCGATATGGCGAAAAAACGCATAAAGCGTATACATGGCATTGCGCTTGGCGCGCGGGAGCAAACTGATTCCCCAGAAAAAAGAAGATCCGGAGCGTTTGACAATCTGTTTAATATTTTTATTCATCTAAAATCCTTTTCCGGGCAGTGTTTTCTTGCGGGCCGTCAGCGCCCGTCCGATTCCCGTAATCAGTCCCAGCAGTCTTTCCGGGCGGGAAAACCTGATATCTTTTTCTAAGACATCACCCTTTTCTATCTTTTTTATCATAATATTGGTTAACGAAAGGATAACGCAGACCTCGGTTTTTAAGCGCCGACTCTGCAAAATCTGCGGCAGCAGCGCCGCTTCTTTGAGCAGGCCGCGCATTTGCCCGAGAATAAAATTGATCAGCCGGCGCAGTTGCGGCGTTTCGCGGGCGGCGCCGAGATCTTTTTTCGCCACGCCGAATTCTTTCATCATCTCGGCGGGAAGATAGATCCTGTCCAGTTGCAAACAGTCATATTTGATGTCCTGTATATGGTTGACAATCTGCAAAACCGTGCATAATGCCGCCGCCGGCAGATAAGTCGCCGGATTCTCGTTATGGATCGCCAGCATAAAACGCCCGACCGGCACGGCCGAATAGCGGCAGTAGTCGGTCAGCTGCGCCCAGGTCTGATATCTGAAATTTTCGGCATCGCGGCGAAACGCGGTAAACAGATCCGTTACCAGCGAAAAATCAAGTTGTTCTTTAACAAAATCTTCATGCAGAATAACGGCTGCCTGCCATTTTTTGCGGCGGGTTTTTTTCAGGTTCAGAAAAATATCTTCCAGGTCGTTCAGCTGCAACAGTTTTTCCTGGGGTTTAAGTCGCGGGTTGTCGGCAATGTCGTCGGCCAGCCGCGCCAGATTATAATAATGCTTCACCAGCGGCCGCAGCTCTTTTTTAATCAGCAGCGACGCTACCGGAAAATTTTCGTCTGCGGCGGTTTTTTTACGGATTCCTCTCATAGCTGTTCCGTCCAGTCTATAATATCTTCCAGAGCGCGGCGGCAATAAGCTTCTTTGCGTTCCGCCCCTTTGATATGGCGAATTTTTCCGTTGGCGGTTATTTCCGGCTCGAGTTCGGGGAACAGCCCGAAATTAATATTCATCGGCTGAAAATCCTCAACATTGGTATCGTCAATCAGGTGATTGAGCATAGCGCCGAACGCTGTTGTTGCCGGCGGAATTAACGGTGTCTTGCCCAAAATCCGGCAGGCGGCGAAATAGCCGGCCAGAAAACCGGTGGCGGCGCTTTCGATATAGCCTTCGCAGCCGCTGATCTGCCCGGCAAAACGAATATGCGGCATATCTTTCAGGCACAGATACCGGTCCAGCAACAGCGGGCTTTTGATAAAAGTATTTTTATGAATTCCGCCGAGCCGGGCAAATTCGGCGTTTTCCAGACCGGGAATCATGCGGAAGATGCGCTTCTGCTCGCCGTGTTTGAGCTTGGTTTGAAACCCGACGATATTGCGCAGCGTGTCTTCGCGGTTGTCCTGGCGCAGCTGCACGACGGCGTAGGCGCGCTTTCCGGTATGCGGATTCGTCAGCCCGACCGGCTTCATCGGCCCGAACAGCAGAGTCTGCGACCCGCGTTCGGCCATAACCTCTATCGGCAGGCAGCCGTCAAAATAATTCGGCGTTTCAAAATCGTGAAATTCGGCTTTTTCACCGGCGAGCAGTTCGCTGATAAAACGATTGTATTCTTCTTCCGTCAGCGGGCAGTTGATATAGTCATATTTGTCGCCTTTGTCGTAGCGCGACTGATACCAGGCAATATCGAAGTTTATGCTGTCTTTATAGACGACCGGAGCAATTGCGTCGTAAAAAGATCAAGCCTGGTGCGAAATCTGTTTTAAAATATCTTCCGCCAGGGCTTCGCCGGTCAGCGGGCCGGTGGCGACGATAACTTCGCCGAACGAAGCGTCGGGCAGGGCGGTAATTTCTTCGCAAACGCTGTCAATCAGAGGGTGAGCTTTGATTTCTTCGGTCACCCGGCGGGCAAACTCGTCGCGGTCGACGGCCAGAGCCCCGCCGGCCGGAACTTTGGCGGCGTCGGCGCAGCGCATAATCAGCGACCCCGCCAGCCGCATTTCCTGATGCAGCAGGCCGATGGCGCTGTTCTGATGATTATCGGAACGGAAAGAATTGGAGCAAACCAGCTCGGCATAATCGGCCGACTTGTGCGCCGGCGAAAACTTTTGCGGTTTCATCTCATGGATTAAGACCCTGATTCCGCGCTCGGCAAGCTGCCAGGCGGCTTCCGAACCGGCCAGTCCGGCGCCGATAATATGTATTTGCGTATCGCTCATTTTTTATCCTCGATTTGAAATCTCTTTATAAATTTATAATTCGCCAAAGTCTAGTTTAAAAGTTATTTGATAAGTAAAGCTTAGGGTTTGATAATTGTAAAAAAAACGCTATAGTAAAGCAGATAAATTAGAGAAAGCCCGAATAAAGCTATGAAAACGCTTGCCAAGTTTATATTCATCTGCCTGTTGCTTGTGCCGAATTTTTCACGCGCCAGTGAAGAATTTGACCCGCTGTTGTCGGGCGGAGATGACGAACTGGCGCTGATGCGCGAGCAGCTGAATGCCGATAACCCCGAGATTGTTTCTGCTGTGCCGTCCGTTCCGCCGGAACAGTCTTCGGTTTCGCCGCTGCCGGCGGGCGGAACGCAGCCGCTGCTGATGCCGACAGCCCCGGAACAGGATTTTGATTTTTTTCATGAAGAATCTCCCGAAGATGCCTTTGGAGAAAAAATTCCCGATCCGAAGGGCGAAACTGCGCCGCGGCCTCAGGTCAAGCCCGGCCAGGGACTGGCCGATACTTTTCTTGAAGAAAAACCGAAAAAGACCGACGTCAAACTGCCGATTCCCGATGTCAGCGGCACCTGGGTCGAAAAACTGAAAGGCAGCAACCCGCTCAAGGCGGTAACCGGCGAGGGCGAAGACGGCGTCAGCCTTGAAAATCTGGTTGACACTTCCCGCCGCCGGATCGGCCGTTCCAATGCCTCGGTATTTGACATCTCCGGCATCATGCTGCGCATGTCGCTGCCGCAGGTCGAAGCGGCCATGGTTCGCCGCGGCTTTAAAAAGACCATGCAGAAATATGAGATTCCCAATTTTATAAAATGGCGCAACGAGGAAAAATGCCGCGCCAACGGCGTTGTCGG
>CALXTG010000080.1 GCA_944391355.1 uncultured Alphaproteobacteria bacterium | reverse complement strand
CGGAAGATTTTGTTTCCCGGCGCAACTGCCAGTTGGCGGCAAATACGCCCAGATAGCTTACAAGATAAGCGGCGCTGGCCAGATTGACAATCGCGCTGAAATTAAAATAAAGCGTGGCCAGCAAAATCAGCGCGGAGGTCAGCAAATTGCCGAAAGTTCCGTGCCGCCAGAATTTTTGTACATAAAAATGCGGCAGAATTCTTTGCTCTCCCAAAGAGCGGGAAATTCTGAAAATACTGAAAAATGTCGCGTTAATCCCGGAGATAAAGGCAAATACCGCGGCCACATACATCAGCTCGTATCCCCAGGCGCCCAAAAGTTTTTTGGCTGCCACGGCCACGGCGATATCCGCGTTTTGGTGCAGCTCTTCTTCGGGAATATAATTCAAAATCACAAAAGCCAGCAGCAAATAGAGAATGGTGACGATAATCAGGGTCAGAAAAATACCGCGCCGGATTGTTGTCTGCGGATTTTTGACATCAGCAGCCGCATTGGTAATTACGCCATAGCCTGCAAAAGCAAAAAAGGTAATGCCGATAGTCCCCAGAAATCCGATAACTGTCGGATGAGCGCTGTGAGTCTGAACCCCGAAATCAAAATTCCACAGGGCCGCCGTCGCCAAAGCCGATAAAATAATAAATTTTATTGCCACCAGCAGAATTTCGGTCCAGCCGACATCGGTCGCGCCCATCATATTCAGAAGCGCCAGTCCGATAATCAGAATAGAAGCATAAACGTTGACCATCTGCCCGTGATCGGGAACTGCCGTAAAATATTTTGCCGCATAGATGCCGAAAGATTTTGCCATCATTGAAATAGTTATCGCCGAGGTCAGCATATAAATCAGCGTCAGGCTTCCGGAAATCCATTTATTTTTGAAAGCGGCGTGAAAATAGTCGCTGAGTCCGCCCGAATGCGGATAAACCGCAGCCAGCTTGGCATAAGAATAACCGGAAAACAAAGCGGCTATGCCGGCGATGATAAAAGTCCAGTAAGTTTTATCCCCGGCCTGTAAAACCACCTGCCCGAGCAAAGCAAAAATTCCCGCCCCGACAATCGAGCCGATGCCGAGCGAAATTAAACTCATTAAGTTCATGTCATATTTTTTTGATATCATGTTTCCTCTGCCTGTTCAGCAAAATAATTATTCTTTGCCGCATATTCAAGTCAGGAGCCGTAAGATTATATCATCAAATTATCTATAATATCTTTCTTGACATTTATACCCCGTCAGGGTACTATCTGATTATACCATATGGGGGTATAATGTAAAAGGAGAAAATAAATGCGTAATTGTACGAACCCGAAATGTAAAAATCCCAATTGCACCTGCGGTGAAAACTGCAAATGCGATGAAACGCATCAGTGCGGTGAAAATTGTGATTGCCGGTCCGGCGGTAAATGTGACTGTGAAAGCTGCGACTGCGAATAAAGTAAAATAAACGGGGCGGTTTTCTGCCCCGTATTTTAAGGATTAAATATCATGACCGAGCCTCAACGCCCTTCGCATCAAAAAGAACTCAGCCGGATCAACCGGATTATCGGCCAGTTGGAAGGCGTAAAAAAAATGATTGAAGAACGCCGCTATTGTCCCGAAATCTTAATTCAGCTGCGGGCAATCCGTTCGGCGGTCAGAGCCGTGGAAGGCAATATTCTGAAGACCCACCTTCAGCATTGCGTCGTGCAGTCTTTCGCTTCGGAAGACGAACGCGAAGCGAAAATAGAAGAATTAAAAGAACTCTTTGACCGTTTTGAAAGCTAACGCATTTTATTGTCTTTTTCCATTTGGATAAAATGGCATTTTTGGTTCAAAGCCTTGTCATCGGCAAAATTGTCTGTGCCTTTGGTAATCAGGTTAATCACTTTCGGGCTGTTGTCATAATTGGTATGCGCCGTTACCGGGTTAACGATCCCGAACCCGAAAGCAGAAATTTCCGGCGCGACGTTGACCGACACATTGGTAACCCGCGGGCAGATCCGCGAATCAATATATTTATCGGCAAAATCCTGCGGGATCGCATAACTCAGAATATCATTGGGGTCGCTGAACGCCACAATATTAACCCCTTTGAAAATCCGGCGGTCATAGAGTTTGCCTTTCGGGCTGCAATAGGCATTTATCTGGTTATGAATTTTCGGCATCGGATGATCAATCTGTAAAATCGGCAGCTGATTGGCCAGCATAAAGACTGTGATTTCCTTGTCCTGCAGCTTTTTAATCAGCTGCTGATTATTCGGCGTATCGGAAATTTCTTCCGCTGAGGCTGTAATTGCGTCCATCAGAATCTTGCTGCCCAGACTGTGGGTAATAAAAGCGACTTTTTCATTTTTAAATTTTTCGATGCCGGCATTTTGGCTTAAATCACAGACCGCCGCCCGCTTATCGGGCAGATTTTCCCAGCCGTCATTTACCATCCAGCAGATGGATTGCCGCGCCGAAGCCAGAATCAGCCCGTGCGGGTCGGTGACATAAACCAATGGGTCGGGCAGGGCATTATCCAGAAAATCTTTCATCATGTTATTAAAAGGAACGCGGAATTTTGAATATTGTTCGGTAGTGTCAAAAGCAATAATTTTTTTATAAGGAGTGGTTATTTCCGACCAGGTCAGTTCGTAAAAAAGCATATTTTTGCTGCGGTCAAGATTCTGCCAGTAAGTTATCCGTAAATTGCCGATAGGGGTTTCGGGAGATTTGGGATCGCGCAGATAAATATTTTTTGACAGGCGCGAAACGATATCCAGGCCGATATTATTGGCCAGGTTTTCCTGAATCCGCTGCGAATATCCGGGATGATGCGTGCCGACCCCGTGAATCATCAAAACTTTCAAAACTTCGGGACCCTGCAGTTCGGCGTTAATTCCCGAATATTTAAACCCTTCGATTTCACAACGGTCAAGAGTGGTTTTGTCACGATCGATCACCGCTTCGGCCAGTCCGCGTCCGAACGATGTGCAGCCGCACAAACTCAGCAATAACAATAAAATTCCCAGATTCTTCACGATTTTTCCCCGTCAAATTAAAAACTTATGCAGAAATATAACTCTTAAGTTCTATAATAAAAGGCATCGCAAATATTTTTCTTGCATCGCCGTTTCAGAATTCCTAAATTATATTCATTAGCAACGATTTGGGAGACTGATGATGAAGGTTTTACTGATTAACGGCAGCCCGCGGCCGCACGGCTGTACTTTTACGGCGCTTTCGGAAGTCGCCGGAGCGTTGAATGCGGAAGGGATTGAAACGGAAATAATCCAAACCGGAACCGGAGCGGTGCGTGATTGCATCGCCTGTCGCAAATGCCGGGAGCTTCCCAATCGTTGCGTTTTTGACGATGATATCGTCAACCGGATTATTGCCAAAGCCGAAAATGCCGACGGGTTTATCTTCGGATCTCCGGTATATTATGCTCATCCCAGCGGCCGGATAATCTCTCTGTTGGATCGGATATTCTATGCCGGATCGGCCGTTTTTGCCAACAAGCCGGGTGCCGCGGTTGTTTCGGCGCGTCGAGCCGGAACAACCGCTTCGCTTGATGTCTTAAACAAATATTTCACCATCAGCCGCATGCCGATAGTGTCGTCGCGCTATTGGAACATGGTTCACGGCAATACGCCGGAGGAGGTCAGACAGGACGAGGAAGGTATGCAGATTATGAAAATCCTCGGGCAGAATATGGCCTGGCTGCTTAAATGCATTGCCGCCGGCCGGCAGGCGGGAATCACCCCGCCCGAAGCAGAAGCAGTGCGTATGACCAACTTTATACGCTGAAACTGATAAATCGGCCTTTTTAATTTACAAAGCGTAAAAGATAACCTATCATGGCCGAAAGTCTGACACCTCACTCAGAGTATCGGTTATGATAACGGCGGAATATTTGCGGCAGAAACTTAAGGACTTATACGAAGATCTTGCGAAAAACAAAATTATTTTGCAGGCTGTTCTGGTCGGTCTTGTCGCCGGAATTCTGGTCGTTCTGTTTAAGTTGGCGGTGGATTCTCTGTTCCGCTTCGTACAAACCGAAATCGGCAATGTTTCTTGGTGGGAGCGGCTGTTGCTGCTGCCGTGTGTTCTGACTGTCGGCGGTCTGATATCCGGATTGTTGGTTTTTAAAATCGCGCCCGAAACCAGAGGCAGCGGTATCCCTTATGTCAAACTTGTCTTGACCAAAATCGGCAGCGTTATCCGTTTGCGCAGTATCCTGGTAAAGTTTTTTGCCGGGGTTGCCGGTATTGGCAGCGGTCTGCCGCTTGGCCGCGAAGGGCCGAGCGTTCAGCTCGGTGCCGGGGCAGGGTCATTGGTCGGCCGGATTTTTGATGTGAATGCCGTCGATAAAGATAAACTGATTGCGGCCGGCGCCGGCTCGGCGATCGGGGCGACTTTCAATGCGCCCATTGCCGGAACCATATTTGTCTTGGAAGAATTACTGCAAAAATTTTATTCTTTTTTGCTCTTTCCGATTTTGGCAGCTACTGTGACCGCCGCTTCTTTTGCCCGTTATTTTCTCGGCAACCACCCCGCTTTTCATATTCCGTCGCTTGATCGGGAAATGAGCTTAAACGGAATTTTGCTTAGTGTGCTGTTGGGGTTTTTGTCCGGTATCCTCGGTGTTTATTTTGCCCGCTTGATTTATTTCAGCCAAAATTTGTTTGAACGTTATCGAAAATTTCCCGACTGGGCAAAACCCGCCGTTGCCGGCTTTGTTATCGGTATTGTCGGACTGTTTTTGCCCGGTGTGTTGGGAACCGGGAATGATGCGATCGGCTTGCTGCTGGAGCATAAGCTCGGTTTGGGCATGATTTTGCTGATTTTTATCGGCAAATTTTTTCTGACGCCTTTCTGCTTCGGTTCCGGAGCCGCCGGCGGTATTTTTCTGCCGATTTTAATGCTTGGTTCTTTTCTCGGTTATTTGTTGGCTTCCATGGCTGCCTGGTTCGGGCTGGAGGTAAATGTCGTTGCCGTTTCGCTGGTCGGAATGGCCGCGTTTTTGTCGGCGGTCGCCCGCACCCCGATTACCGCCGTGGTGATGGTATTTGAAATGACCGCCGGGTATACTTATATCCTGCCGATTATGCTCAGCGCCGCAATTGCCGATTTAACCGCCAAACGTATGCACCATAAGCCGATTTATCTGAAACTGATGCTCAGGCAATCCCAAAAATCCGAAGAAGCGCGCCTGCTTGGCAAGATGAATGCTCGCAGCATTATGGCTGAAGATGTCCACAGTTTTCCGGCAGAGACGACCATCGGCGAGGCTTTGCAGGTCATTAAAGCTGAAGGGCATATGATTTATCCGGTTGTCGATAAAAAGAAAAAGTTTATGGGCATTGTGACCCGCTCGGATATTAATGATGCGCTGATTTTAGGCAATGATCAGAATACCGCGGTGGAAAAAATTATGAATCCCAAGGCGGTGGTCGCTTACCCCGATACGGATTTATATACTGTTTATTTCCGGCTGCGGCTCAATAATTCCGAACGGGCAATCGTTATCGACCGTCGCAAATTTATCAAAGGAATTATTACGCGCAGCGATATCCATGTTGCCGCCGATCCGAAACCCCGGGAGGAAGAAACAGCTCCCCGGGGAAAATAGGATAGAAGCTGTTTTGCCGGTTAACGGGAGATTTCGGAGCATTCGTCAAATATATCCAGCTTTTTATCATATAATACGGATTTGATGCCCAGCAGGCGTAAAATGGAATGAAAAAAATTATCATGAGAATAGGCCTGGTTCTTTCCTTTTAACAACAGGCACCGGCGGTCAAAAGCGGCTGCCTGCCGCATTTTTTCGGACAGCCACAAAATCATCGGCACTTTCTTTTGTTCGTCAGGCGCCAGACTGTAGGGAAAGCCGTGTAAATAAAGGTTATTTTCCCCCAGGGATTCCCCATGATCCTAAACATACAGCATGGAGCTTTCCAAATTCGGATGTTGTTTTAAAATATCAATAACTGAGGAGATAATATAATCGGAATATAAAATCGTATTATCATAAGTATTTACAATTTGTTCCCGCGTGCAGCGCTGTAGATCGGCCGTATCGCAGGAAGGAACAAAACGTTTGAATTTATCTGGATAACGCTTGAAGTAGGTCGGACCGTGACTCCCCATCATATGCAGTACGATGACGCTGTCTTGTTTAACGGCTGCAATGCGCTCATTCAGACCGTCAAGCAAAATGTCGTCATGACAATAATTTCCGAAACAGTAAGGCTGTTTGTTACCGGCTTTTGCGTCCGCCGTTTCAACGCGTTTACACACGCCTTTGCAGCCGTCGTCATTATCTTTCCAAAATACCTTATATCCGGTTTTTTGCACAATATCCAGCAGGTTTTCGGTAAATTGGGCGCCGCTGATGTCAAAAGAACGGCGCGGCTGCGCAGAAAACATACAGGGAAGCGAAATTGCCGTGGCCGTTCCGCAGGAGGTTACATTTTGGAAGGTAATAATATCTTGTTTCTTCAATTCCGGGTTGGTTTCCCGCTCATATCCGCAGAGTGAAAAATTTTTGGCTCTGGCTGTTTCTCCGACAAGCAGAATAAGTAAACGTATATTTCCGTTTTCGGGTTTATCAATACGAGGCGCCGGATCCAAAATAACAAATTTGCGGTTTTGATTTTTTTGTTTTTGATAATAACGTCCGCCGGCATAAATGTAATTGAATGTGTTAATATATTTTCTGACTTCCTGATGATTGCGTCCGAAAGAAACATACTCCTTATAACTGGTGAAGGCAAAACATCCCAGCAGAGCCAACAGCAAAGCGTTGCGAAACAGTCGTTGTTTTAATTCCGCCGCGAAAGACATAAAATGGATCTCGGTAAAGAAAACCGCTGTCGCCGGAACGATGCCCAGAAAAAAGACATAAAATACCGAACGCAGCGTGATGAAGTCGGCTCCCTCGCGGAGATTGGTTTCGGCAAAATTTCTCACCATATCGGAATCTATGATTATTCCCAGATTGGACATGGTATAATCTGCTGCCGCCGATAGGACCAATAAAACCGCAATTAAAGGTTTTCCGATTTTAGGCAGTATTATCAGGCTGAAGAACAGATAAAGCGTAATAAAGATGAAAAAGGGCAGCGAAACGGCAAAAATAACTCCGTTAAGGTTGCATATTTCTATCTTCTGACAAATATACCTCCAGAATGTAATATTCAAAACTACGGCAAAATAGGAACTGACAAGCACAATAAAATTTTGGGCGCTTAAAGAAAAATATTTTTTGGACATCATTTATTCCTTAGAAGTAAAACAAATTCAGCATAAAACCGGTAACCAGCGGAATAGAAAAATTGTCGTCAATTTTGAGCCGGCTTTCCCAAAATTCGGCGCCCGTTGCCAAAGTGGCAATAAGCAGAACGGCAGACAAGGGACAATTCCATGCCAAAACCGATAAAATGCCAAAAGCGCTGATAAAAAATGCCGCTGTTCCTTCAAGAGATTTGCCGTTGGAAAAACGAAAAGTTCCGAAAAACTTACCGAATAATGCTGCGCAGCTGTCAGAAATAAGCATGACTGTCAAAGCCGCCGCAGCCGCTGCCTGAGTAAAACATACCGTGCAAATTAAAGCGGCCGCTAAAATATAAACGGAACCGCTCGGAATAAACTCATTGCGTATTACTTCTTTCCGCCTCAGCGTTTTGAAAAACATACGGCGAAACAATCCGCCGACTATCGGCATTTTTCGATAAGCGGCATATTCGATTAGCAAATTACCGAGCAGCAGAAATAAAAACAAAAGAATACAGATATTTCTTTCCAGCAGACGGATAACCAAAGGCATCCACAATGAACTTAAATGTATCGCCTTGCGGTACAATTCGGTTTGCAAAGATTTTGATGATAGGCTTGTCATAATTACCCTCTTTTTATTGAATTTTGCTTTTTTTATCGGTTCAATCTGAAATTAATCTGAATTTTTTTGAAAAATAATTTTGTTTACAAAATGAATCTGAACTGTATAAAATTGCCTCAAATTAGGGGGTTAAAATGAAAGTTTTATTGGTTGAAGATGAGGTCAGGCTGGGACAGGCAACGGCAGAACTTTTAGAATTTGAGCATTGTACGGTCGATTGGGCTCAGGACGGCAACGAAGCTTTGCAATATTTTAACTCTTCACACGTCAACAGCTATGATATTATTATACTTGACTGGATGCTGCCCGGTTTGAACGGGATTGAAATCTGCAAAATTCTGCGGCAGAAGTATAATTTTCAGGGAGGAATAATTTTTGTAACAGCCAAAGGCGAGGAAGAAGATTGTATCAGGGCTTTGGACAGCGGTGCGGATGATTTTATTGTTAAACCCTACAAAATAAAAGAGCTCACTGCCCGTCTTAAGGCAATATGCCGGCGCAAAAGCAAGCCTTTTATCGATAACGTATA
The DNA here is from genome assembly GCA_944391355.1 of uncultured Alphaproteobacteria bacterium. Classification (GTDB taxonomy): domain Bacteria; phylum Pseudomonadota; class Alphaproteobacteria; order RF32; family CAG-239; genus CALXWF01. The sequence goes on along the minus strand of CALXTG010000080.1, from coordinate 2,837 downwards.
TGTGCAAAACGCAATAACGATTGAACGGGAAAAAAATACTGTTTCCTTCGGTTCCCATCGTCTTGTTTTGCGAAAAAAAGAATTTGCCTTGTTTGAGATTTTATTTATCAATCTGAACCATATTCTGCCCCGGGAAACAATTTTTGAAAAAATCTGGGCAGATAAGCTGGAGACCGGTCGGGAAAGTCTGGATTCTCATATTTACAGCCTGCGTAAAAAAATCAAAACCTTTTTACCTCAGGTTAAAGTAAGAATGATAAAAAATATCGGTTATGTGATGGAAATAGAAGCAAATGATTGAAAAAATTAGAAAAAAACTGATTTTGAAGTATACAGTACTTTTGACCTTTATTTTGCTGCTGTGCTTCGGCGGCAGTTATACGGCTTATCGTTACAGTACAGTTAATTTTGTTTATGAAAGCTTGAAAGATTATCTCTCCGAAGAAGTATGGGAAGCCCGGGAATATGTATCTTTACCGAACCAGCCGATAACTATTAATAAAGTCAATGCGTCTATCAATTCTCTGCATAATTTTGCTTATTGGTTTGTTGACGGTAAGCTGGTTCATGCCGAAGAGCCTGAAAATGCGAAAGTTGCTGCAATATTGCTTAATCGTTTAAAAAATAAAGTTTATTCTGAAAAAGAAATTTATCATGAAAATATCAAGTATAATAAGCAAAAATGGTATTTTATTTTATTAAAAAAACATTTTTTTACAAGTGACGGCCGTAAAGGAGAGGTCGTTGTTCTGGCAAATTATACGCCCGTGCGGAAAAATACAAAAACATATGTTAAGATTGCGATAGCGGCTTTGGTTATTTTATCTTTTTTAGCTTTTCTGATCGGTAACTGGCTGGCTTCACGTTCAATGGAACATATTGAAATTATGTATCAAAAACAGAAACAGTTTGTCTCAGATGCGGCCCATGAGCTGCGAACGCCGTTAAGCATACTTCTCTCTTATACAGAGCTTTTGGAATATAAACCTGATGATGTAAAATTGGTGGGCAATATTAAAGAACAGATTTTACAAATAGGAACATTATTGGACAATTTATTAACGATAGCGCGCTATGACAACCGTAATATGCCTATGAATATGTCGAGTTTTGACCTTTGCCGGCTTGCTTCCGAGGTAACTTCGGCATTTTCCCGCCTGCATAGGGGGATTAGCTTGCAGAAGCCTGAACATGCCGTGCCGATAACCGCTGATGCGGAAATGCTTCGTCAGTTAATGTATATTCTGTTGGACAATGCCGTAAAATACAGCGGTAATGATAAAAAAATTGTTCTCGGAATTACCCAGAATAAAAATGAAACCGGTTTTTATGTGACAGATAACGGCATAGGCATAGAAAAACAGGATTTGACACACATTTTTGAACGTTTTTGGCGGGCAGATAAATCCAGAAACAGTCGCGGACTGGGACTCGGTTTAAGCTTGGCCCGCCTGATAGTTGAGCTTCATGGTGGACAAATTAAGGTTAAAAGCGAGCCGGGCTGCGGTTCGACTTTTGATGTCATTTTACCTGCGCAGAGAACAATTTTCGAAAAATCTTACGGAGATAATGAAGCGTGAGTCAGAAGAACTGCTTCTGCCTGTCTGCGGCAATGTTAATGGTTATACTCGCCGTTGAGCATTATACTGATATAGATGTTTTGATCTCCGATTATGCCTACGATTTCACAGAACATAGATGGCTGATTACTCCAGCTTTACATCAAAAGCTCAGCCCGTTTTTTTATGAAGGAGCCAAACGCCTGGTGGCGGCCATCGGTACAACTTGCGTTATTTATCTGCTCCTTTCCGCTTGGAAAAAAGAATGGCGAAGGAATTTTGTTGCGGTTTTAACGGTATTATTGAGTACAATGATTGTTCCGTCAACTGTTTCCTGGCTTAAAACGTTTACCAATGTTTATTGCCCCAACCAATTGCAAATATATGAGCAACGATATCCTTATGTAAGAGTTTTGGGAAGCTATCCGTCCGCTTTTCAGGCTGAACACCGGGGCAGATGTTTTCCCGGCGGCCATGTGACGGGTGCCTTTTCCCTGATGGCCTTATATTTGGTTTTTCAAGATAAAAAGAAAAAGGCGGCAGCATTAGGCGGCGCGGTCTGTTTTGGCTTTATAACCGGAACATATCAAATTTTACGCGGCCAGCATTTTCTTTCACATAACCTGTTCAGTATGTTTCTGTCTGCCGTTTTAATCATAATAATCCATAATGCCGTTGCGTATGCTGCCCACCGGTTTATTTTATATAAAACCTGGAAAAATAAAAACGGTCACTCGGAAAATTTCCTAAAAATACGTTAACCAAGCTATACCGGTTACCGCTCCCGCATACTCTCGTTCAGATATTTCATCACCGGAGAGAGCAGATATTCGATCACGCGGCGTTTTCCGGTTTTGATCTCCGCCGTCACGCTCATGCCGGGCTTGAGCTGGATAATCTGCCCGTCCGCTTTAATTTTGTTATCCAAGAGCGTCAGCCGGGCATTAAACACCAGCCCGAGCTTTTCATCCTGTATTGCATCGCCGGAGATATTGCGGACTTTGCCCTTGATTGTGCCGTATTTGGTGAACGGAAAGCTGTCGATTTTGATTTCCACATCCTGTTCAGGGCGCACAAAGCCGATATCTTTGTTCAAAATCTGCACTTCCGCCTCCAGCTTATAATCTTCCGGAACCAGATTCATAATCGGCTTGGCGGTCTCGACCACACCGCCCTTGGTGTGATAAACCAGTTGCTGGACATACCCCGAAAGCGGCGCTTTCACAATTGTGCGTTTTAAGGCTTCCTGATATTTAATCAGCTCCTGCTGATAAGATG
>CALXTG010000079.1 GCA_944391355.1 uncultured Alphaproteobacteria bacterium | reverse complement strand
GCCGCGGCAATATTGGTTTTGTTGTGGGTAACTTATGTTAATTTTATAAAGAAGAAAAATGTTTGAGTGTAACTGTTTAAAATATCACTAAAAACCAGAAAAATGATGTCGGGACAATTTTCAGGGGGACATTGTTTGACAAATGTGTTATATATTCAGCTATACTGAGTGAAGTGTAAAGTTAAGGCTGTTTGAACAGAGGGTGTTCAGACAGTCTTTTTTTTCAGAGGCCGGAGTTTTCCGGCCTTTTGCTTTTTAAAGGAGGAAAAATGCGCAGAAACGGAGGTCTTGATTATGGCAGGGAAAAAGCAGGCTCCGGTTGAGGAAACGAAAAAAACGGTTTCAGCTTCCGGAACAGTCAGTTTGAAAGAAATTATCGGAGAGCTGAACGAGGTTTTGGATTTGGCCATGCAGCTTGAAAAGCCGTCGGCGGCGGTATCGGCGATTATGGCTAAAGCCAAAGTTTCAGGTCTTTTGAATAAAGATGATGAAGAAGACGGCGATATTGATGATTCGCCGTTTGAAATTATTCATGTCGAATAACAGCGTTTAAGCCGAAAAGTTTTTTACAGCGAAAGGATGAGGAATAACAGGGTGGCGATGTCGGCTCGTCATGGGCTTCAGGGTGGGGATTTTTTATGAAAGTTTATCGCAAGTTCAGTCCGCTTTACAATCTGGAAAGCGGTAAATTTGATACGTTTGTTTTTACCGGCGGCCGCGGGTCGCTGAAAACCGGTTCGGTATGCCGGGCGGTGCTGTTTGATTTGATGCAGCATAAAAATAAGCGGGCAGTGGTGTTCCGCGAAATCATGCGCTCGATTAACGAAAGCCTGTATGCCGAACTGACGGGGCTGGTTGACGGGGAGTTCCGGCGGCGGGGTTTTTATTATGATTCCAAAACAATCCGGCACCGCAACGGTTCGAAAATCTTTTTTATGGGGCTTAAAGACCGCAATGTCAGCAGTCTGGAAGCGATTAAAGGTATCGCCAATGTCGATATCTGCGTTGTTGACGAAGCCCAGGCAGTGTCGAAAGCCTGTTGGGACGTTTTGCTGCCGACCCTGCGTAAAGACGGCGTGGTGTTGATGGTGGTTTATAACCGCATTGACAATGATTTGCCGGTCGAGGAGGCGCTGGGGCTTAATTATGACGAGATGAGCGCGCCGGCGGGAACGTATTTTGCCGAGATAAATTATCCCGAAGTTGAACATCTGGGGTTTTTGTCTCCGGCTTTTATCAAAAGAGCCGAACTTAAAAAACGCAATAAACCAGAGGAATATGAGCGGGATTATCTCAATAAGCCCCGCGGCGGGAATCTTAACCGCGTGGTTAAATATTGGGACAAAGAAAATATTGATGCGCGAATCCGCTACTGTGCGGATATGGATTTGCATTTGAGCATGGATTTTAACGTTGATCCGATGATGTGGGTCTGCGCTCATAAAACCGCGGATAAGTTGTTTGTTTTTGATGAAATCGTTATGGAGAACGCAACGACGCAAGATGCGGCCGATGAGTTTATCCGGCGGTATCCCGGGCATAAAGGGCGGATTATTCTTAACGGCGACGCGTCCGGGTCATATCGCAAAACGCAAAGCAAATATTCCGACTATGCGATTGTTAAAAATGCCTTGCTTAAGGCCGGTTATGCCGACAAAAACATCGAAATTGAAATACATCGCAGCAATCCGGCGATTTCGGCCCGGGTTAATGCTTTTAACCGAATGGTATTTTCAGATGATGCCGTTCGCAGCCTGAAGGTTCATCCCCGTTGTAAATGGCTGATTTACAATATGAAGAACCTCAAATATAAACCCGGCACTTCAAGTTTTGAACTGCCGACATCTGACAAAATCAGAAGCGATCACACTAACAGTCTTAAATTTTTAGGCCATATTTTCGACGCGGTTTCCTATTGCGCCGAATATTACTGGCCGATTTGGGAAAAGGATGAATAAATGTTTGAATTTACAGTTGAAAAAGAAAATAAGCCGCGGAAGCTGAGCGCTACCGAGACGGAAGAGATTGCCAAAGATATCGGCAATAAGTTTGAGCAGTTTGACGATCTGCGGGCGCGGCAGAAGAATATTTACAAGCTGCTGAAAAAGGAAATTTATCTTGAAGACCGGCATGACGGGAAAAAAGCCGCGTGGAAAAGCCAGATTTTTCTGAATAAGATCTATTCGTTTTTCCAGACGCACCAGGCTTATATCTGGGATAACCTTTATGCCAATGTCGAGCAGATGTTTGATGTGACCGGCCGCGACGAGGAAAGCGAAAAAAATGCCCGTATGCAGAAAGCGGCGCTGGTTGACAGTTTTGACAAGATGAAAATCGGCAAACAGCTGGATCCGGCGGTTGAACATCTTGACGTTATCGGCGAGGCCTGTCTGTTTGTCGGCTGGAAACGCAAGGTCAAGCGTATCCGCCGGCGGATGAGCCTGGCAGAGCAGTTGGAAAGCAACGGGTTGCTGAGTTTAATCCGCGGGCGCCCCGAAGATGCCTATGGTTATTTTGAACAGATTATTTATGACGGCGCTTATGTCGAGGCGATCAATCCGCTGAATCTGGTTTTTGATCCGGCGATTAATCCCGATAATGACGAGGAATGGGACAAAGGCCTTAAAATTGTCAAACGGTTTGAAAGCTATGACATGATTGCCGGCAATAAGTTTTATAATCTCGGCAAAAGCCAGCTTGAGGAAATTAAAGCTCTTCTGTCAAAAGGCAGCTACGATGACAATGATAAAGACGACGAAGCCAAAATCGATGAAATTGTCAACGGCAATATGATTGAGGTGCTGCGATTGTTCGGGGATTATACCTTAAGCGACGGCACGGTGCTGCACAACTGGTCGGCAACGGTAATCGGGCGGCGTTATCTGGCGCAGTTTGAAGAAAATCAGTTTGTCATCAATCCGTTGATTAATGCGGCGACACAGCGCGATCCCGAAACCAAACGCGGTATTCCGACTTTGTTCAGTATTTATGATTTGTGCAAGGATATGGAAACCAAAGCGAATCTGGAAAACGACGTGCAGCAGCTTAACGCCAATCCGATGCGTTATGCGCCGAAAGGCTTTTTTGACAAAGCGGTGATTGATGTCGAACCGGGTAAGGTGATTGAATATAAAAAGGGCATGGATGACCCGAATATGATTGTCAGCATTCCGGTGCCGCTGATAAATAACTCGCAGATGATTAATTATCTGGAATCGGAAACCAGCCTGGTCAGCGGGATTTTTCCCAATATGCAGGGACAGCAGGAAGACCGTAAGGCAACGGCAACCGAAATTAATGTCAAAGTTGCCGGGCAGACTACCCGCCTGGCTAAAGATATTGATTTGCTGAAACAGAATCTGATTGTGGCGATGGTTGATAAGGTGGCCGATCTGGAAGCCAATATGAAGTCCGGCGTGCAGCGTATTTTTATTTATAACGAGCAGGGCGAGAGAATCCCGGTGACGGTCGGCGATGACATTCGTCAGGGGAATTATGAATATCGCTATACCGACAGTTCGGGAATCCAGAAACGTTTGCGCACCAATAAGGAATCGCTCGAGATATTTAAATTTATCTGGAACGATCCGACGGTTGCGCTCAATAAAAAAGAAATTATCAAACAGGTTTTGGAAACAATCGGTCTGGAGAATACCGACCGGTTTTTCCAGGCAGCTCCGGCGGCATTGCCGCAGCTGCCGGTTAACGGAGGCGGCAATGTCTAGGGAAAGGCAGGTCATTCGCGACCGGCTGCTGACATTGCGCAATGCCGTTAATTCTCCGGAGGGAGAGATTATGCTCGCCTTCGGTAAGGACTATATGGTCGAGGCGGCGGCCGATAATCTGCCGTCCGATTATATCAAGGGCATGGGCTTGCTTTTGGACTATTTTGCAAAGTCGGAAAGCCGGCTCAATAATTTTATTCAAGCAGAAAATTAAGGAGAGAGCTATGGAAGGCTATGATGTGTCGTCTTCGGGATCCGAAGCCGAAACTTCCGCTGCTGCCGATACGGCGGTAACGGAAACGGCTGCAGGCCCGGATTATGAAAACGGCGGCGGGACAACCGGCAGTAATGAGAATTTTGAGTTCAGAGGCAGAGAGGAAGCAGTTTCTTCTGCCGATGATGAAAAAATTATGCCGGCGGCCGCAGATATGACTGACGAAAAAAGACGCGACGGGAACGGGGAAAAAGATCCCTCCGGAGAGCAGCGGGCGTCAGTGATACAGTCTGCTGCCGATCTGGTTCCCGGCAATGAAACGGAGGCGGTTGAGCTGGCAAGATTGCGGCAGGAAGCCGTCGACTTTGAATTGCAGGAATATGTCCGGGCTTTAAACGGCGGACTGGCCGGCGTTAACGCGCCGATGGCCGCGGCGGCTATCGAGAATTTTAAACTGACGCATAATCCGCAGGATTTGGCGGCGGTTAAGCAGTTCTTTCCGCCGCAGGTCGTTGCCGCCGTCAGTGCCGACAGCGCGGTTTTCAACACTCAGAAAGCACAGAGTTATGACATGAGCCGCAGAGGGCGCACGCTCTCGGGCATTACCAAGGCTTTGTTTGAGTTTGAAAATTCTGCCGGCAAAGGCTGGTTTAAAGAACCCTGGCGCGGCGATGTGGTGGCAGAAGCCATCCGTCTGGCCAAAGACGATATCAGCCTGCCCAAAGTCAAGAAGCTGCTTGATGCCGTTGAAGCCGGCGCAGTCGCAAAGTTTAAGGCGCAGATGAAAGCTGATGCCGAAAACCGTTCGCAGATTGCCCGGCTGCAAAGTCCGACCGGTAATTATGCCGGCGGACAGGAGAGTAGTGATGACTGGCATTCGATTAAAGATATCGAAACCATGAATCGCAAAGTATTAAAATTTTATGAGGAGAGAAATAAATGTCTGTAGATGTCTTAATTCCCAGTGTGTTTGGTACGGGTTTTGAAAAGAACCTCAAAAACGAGCTGGTTTTGGATAAACTCTCGGCAACCAAATATGCCGATAATTTGAAAAAGGGCGACGAACTTGATGTCGAACTGCCGGGCATGGTTACCATGACCGACTGGGACGGCAGCGATTTAACCGATCCCGAAAGAATTGTTGCTTCAACGGTAAAAGTTAAAGTCAACAAAGGCAAAGCGGTTAATTTTGAGCTCGATGAAGCCAAAGTTGCGCAGATTGACGGCGCTGATGATGACAAAGCAATTGCCCTGGCCGATGAATATTCTCAGGACGGGGTTCATCAGTTTGCCGAAGCGGTTGATTTGGAAATCGGCAAACTTTATCCGGTGGCCGGTATTTATAAAGAAGGCGAATCCGGCGCTGCAATCGTGCTGACCAAAGATAATGTCGGCAATATGCTGAGTGTCATGAAAGCCGAATTTCAGCGTGCCAAAGCCTGGAAAAGCGGCAAAATGGGCGCGTTCCTGCCGCCTGAAATTTCAGCTCTGATGAATCAGGTTCCGGGGCTGCTGAATACCGAAACCGGTATGAAACAGCGCGAGGCCGGTTATGTCGGCAAATTGGCCGGCTGGCAGATTTTTGAGTCCAACAACATTGCTTCCGATACTGACGGAAACCTTTATCCGTTGTTCGGCGTGTTGGGCGAAACCACGGCTTCGGTTAAACAGCGGAAGCTGAAACTGCATCATTATATGCGGGAAAAATCTTTGAATCAGGCTTTCAAAGGCGCCGGCGTTTTCGGTACCGGCTGTCCGCGTCCCGATAAACTCGGTACCATCAAAGCCAAAGTAACTTTAAGCATTTAAGTAAGGGAGAAATAAATTATGGCAAGAGATAAAATTACAATGGGGTACGGAACCGATGATTTGTCGGTTTCTGCCTCTAAAGCTGCGCTTACTCCGGTAACCATTGCGCCGGCCAACGGTGCGGTTGTCGAAGGCTTTTTTAAGGCCAAAGACAACTCGGCTTATCTGCTGCTGGTGATTACGACCGCCGGCTCGGTGATTCTGAAAGCCGGTGATGCTTTTCCCAGCAACAATGTGCTCGGTGATTTGGAAATCGAACTGGCTGCCGGAACACATGTTATCAGCGCTGAACGTGCCGCCCGTTTTGAAAACAAAGACGGTTCGCTGAATGTCGATTTCAAAACCGGTACGGCCGGTACGATTGCCGCTTTCGGTAAAAAGGCCGGTCTGCGCTAGGGCTTGTCTTTTTATTCGCGTTCCCGGGACAGAAGTTTCGGGAACGTGAATTTTTTTATTAAAGGAAAACGAAAATGAGTGAAGGAATAGATTATATTTTAGATCAGGTAGGCCCGGATATTATAGGTTCGGCCTATCAACCCAAAAGGAAAAAGGCTGTCGGCGGGATTGATTATATTTTAGAACAGGTAACCCCGGATATTATGGGCGTGCCCGGTTTTTCGGCAATGAAAACGGGTAATGCTTTAGGAAAATATTTATACAATAATGCCGAAAAACTGGCAGATAGTGCCTTAGGAGCGGTAACGCAGTTTGATAAAGGGGGAAGTTTCGGATTTGGACGTAAATTGGGTGGGGTTATAAATGCTATTGGAGCAGCCCCGATTGATGCCTTGTTAACCGATAAGCCCTTTTTACAGGCATTTTCGGATCAGTATAATGAGATTAATGATACGGCATTAAACAGCGCCTCCCGGTTCGAGAATAAACATCCCGCGGGTGCGGCGGGTTTGCAGATTGGCGGGGCGTTTGTTAATCCGTTGAATAAAATCGGCGCCGGGTATATTGCCAAAGGGAACGGTTTTGCCAATACGTTGGCACGCAGCAGTTTGGTCGGCGGGGAAATCGGGGTTTTGGCCGGATTAGGTCGAAGCGAGACTAAAGACAATATTATCAGAAACGTCAGAGATGATGCTCTGGACGGGGCGGTATTCGGAGCGGCGTTTCCGTTGGCGGTAAAATCAGCGCAGATGTTTGGACGGCAAGTATTTCCGCTTGCTAAAAATAAGGTGCAGAATATATGGAACCAAAATGCCGGCCGGCAGCTAGATATAAAAC
>CALXTG010000078.1 GCA_944391355.1 uncultured Alphaproteobacteria bacterium | reverse complement strand
GATTAATGTTCTGGAAGAAGGGGCGGATAAACTGACTTTGGCCGATATGAATCAGGAATCGGCCAATATGCTGGCTTTGCAAACGTCTCAGCAGCTGGCGGTTAATTCCCTCTCGCTGGCAAGTCAGGCCAGCCAATCAATTTTGAGATTGTTTTGAGTTTTTATGCTTCATTTTTACTGTCATATTCGGGCTTGACCCGAATATCCAGGTCAACAATTCGCCGCATTCTCATACGTCCATGAAAAAACCACCGCCGGAGCGGTGGTTTTTCGGAGTTAAGCTTAGGGTTATTTAACTTCTTCAAAATCGGCGTCAACGACTTTTTCGTCACCGTTTGAAGCTTCGCCCTGCGGCGCTTCCGGACCGGCCTGCTGACCGGCGGCGCCGGCAGCATCAGCCTGTTTGTACATCGCTTCGCCCAGTTTCAGAGAAGCCTGCATTAAAGCTTCGCTGCGCTGTTTGATAGCGTCAAGGTCATCAGCTTCCAGAGCCGATTTCAAAGACTTAATGCCTTCTTCAATCTGGCTCTTTTCGGCGGCGCTCAGTTTATCACCGTGTTCTTTAAGCGTTTTTTCGGTGGTATGAACCAGACTTTCGCCCTGATTTTTGGCTTCAACCAGTTCTTTTTTGCGCTTATCGGCTTCGGCATTGGCTTCGGCGTCTTTAACCATTTTTTCGATATCGGCATCAGACAGACCGCCGCTGGCCTGAATGCGGATTGCCTGCTCCTTATTGGTGGCTTTATCCTTGGCCGAAACGTTAACAATACCGTTGGCGTCGATATCAAAAGTTACTTCAATCTGCGGCATACCGCGCGGTGCCGGCGGAATACCGACCAAATCAAACTGTCCGAGCAGTTTGTTATCGGCAGCCATTTCGCGTTCACCCTGGAAAACCCGGATCGTAACCGCGGTCTGACCGTCTTCGGCGGTTGAGAAAACCTGCGATTTACGGGTCGGAATGGTGGTATTGCGGTCAATCAAACGGGTGAAGACGCCGCCCAGCGTTTCAATACCCAGCGACAGCGGGGTAACGTCGAGCAGCAGTACGTCTTTGACATCGCCCATCAGCACGCCGCCCTGAATTGCGGCACCGACGGCGACAACTTCATCGGGGTTGACGCCTTTATGCGGTTCTTTGCCGAAAATTTCCTTAACTTTTTCCTGGACTTTGGGCATACGGGTCATACCGCCGACCAGAATAACTTCGCTGATTTCGTTGGCTTTCAGACCGGCGTCGGCCAGAGCTTTCTTACAGGGTTCAACCGTACGGTCAATCAGGTCTTCGACAATCGATTCCAGTTTGGCGCGGGTCAACTTGATATTTAAATGTTTCGGGCCGCTGGCGTCTGCGGTAATAAACGGCAGATTGACTTCGGTCTGCGTGGTCGAAGACAGCTCGATTTTGGCTTTTTCGGCGGCTTCTTTCAAACGCTGCAAAGCCAGACGGTCATTTTTCAGATCAATGCCGGATTCTTTTTTGAATTCATCGGCCAGATAGTTAACCAGACGCTGGTCAAAGTCTTCACCGCCGAGGAAAGTATCGCCGTTGGTCGATTTAACTTCAAAAACGCCGTCGCCGATTTCCAGAATTGAAATATCAAAAGTACCGCCGCCCAAGTCATAAACGGCAATCGTGCCGGAAGTATTTTTATCCAGACCGTAAGCCAGGGCCGCGGCCGTCGGTTCATTGATAATACGCAAAACTTCCAATCCGGCGATTTTACCGGCGTCTTTGGTGGCCTGACGCTGAGAGTCGTTAAAGTAAGCCGGAACCGTAATAACCGCTTTTTCGATTTTTTCACCGAGATAGCTTTCGGCATATTCTTTGATTTTCTGCAAAACAATTGCCGAAATCTGCGACGGGGCATATTTCTGACCTTTAACTTCTACCCAGGCGTCGCCGTTGTCGCCGTCAACGATTTTGAACGGAACCAGCGCTTTGTCTTTCTCAACTTCGGGAGAATTATAACGGCGGCCGATTAAACGTTTAATCGCAAACAGCGTGTTCTCGGGGTTGGTAACGGCCTGGCGTTTGGCCGGAAAACCGACCAGTCTTTCGGTGTCGGTGAAAGCAACCATCGAAGGGGTGGTTCTTGCGCCTTCGGAGTTTTCCAAAACCTTTGCTTCTCCGCCTTCCATAACCGCAAAGCAGGAGTTTGTCGTACCCAGGTCGATACCTAATACTTTATTGCTCATATTTGTTTGTCCTTTGTTAAAATTGCCTGTAATTTTGTATTTCTACAAAGTATATAGGTAGCCGCAAACTTATAAGCAAGCCTTGAAAAGATTTTTTTTAATTTTTTTGCCGAAAATTTTAATAGACGCTGCGGCCGGAAATTTCATAACCGGTATAACCGTCAACCACGCTGTTGGCAAAAGCAAAATCGGTCGAGTTTACCGAATGCAGCCGGTACAAGGTTTCGCCCTGTTCGACCTTGTCGCCGACTTTTTTCAAAAGGTCGAGACCCGCTCCCTGATATTTTGACGCTCCGGCCAAAACCCCGATTTTGTTAATCCGCTCATTATCTATGCTTTCGACCACGCCGGCCGCGGTAGCGACCACATCGCGGGTCAGATGTCCGAGCTGCGGCTGCGGAGCCTTGCCCTGGGCATGAATAATCTTATTCATTGCTTCCAGCGCGCGTCCGGAGTTTAACAGCTCTTTGGCGACGTAATATCCCTGACCGCCGCGCAGTTTGGGGTCAAATTCAAGGACACGCCCGGCCAGAAACAGCGATTTTTCGCGCAAATCCTGCGGCGCATCGTCTTTGTTGCGCAAAACTTTCATCACGTCGCGAGCTTCCAGAACCGCGCCGATACCGTTGCCGATCGGCTCGCTGCCGTCGGTAATAACCGCGTCGACTTCTACCGAAAGCATATCGCCGACATATTCGATAAGTTTGCGCAGGCGCATAGCGTCATTGGTGGTTTTAATACGCGATTTCGGACCGACCGGAATATCAATAACCAGATGGGTTACCCCGGCCGCCAGTTTGATTGCCAGAATAGAAGAAACAATATACTGGTGCTGGGTAATGCCGATATACCTTTCGACCGCGGAAATAATTTTATTGGCTTCGGCAATGGAGAGGGCGTTATAGCAGGCAATCGCGCCGCGGCAATCGCCGACCACTTTGCGGAATTTGTTTTCATCCATATCAACATTGGCCAGCACGCTCATTGTATCGGCCACGCCGGCGCAGGAGGTCAGCGACCGCGACGCGGTCTTGGGCATCGGCAACCCGTAGGCGGCGACAATCGCCATAATGATAATATCGGTTTTATTGCCGGGAATCCCGCCCAGACAGTGGTGATCGACAACAATATTTTCATTGTCCCAACGGATAATGTTATCCCCGACCAGCGCTTCGGTAAAAGCCAGAACTTCGGGCGCGGTCATAAACGACCCGGCCGAAACCAGAAACGAGGCAATATCCATATTGGTATAACGTTTGGAGGCAATATCATTGACAATCGCGCTGTATTCGCCGGAGCTGAGGATATTGCCGGCGATTTTGCGCTTGATTGAATTGAGGCTCGGCGGCGGCGGCGACATTGTCAGTGTAACATTCGCTCCCTCGGGCAGATTAATCAGCTTAAAAGCTTCGGTATTCAACGCCAGTTCATTGGGGCGAACCAGCTTGTCGTCATCGACGATTTGCAAAAAGGCATAAACTGGTTTGACCCCGCCGTGGATTTCGATTTTGCTCAAACTTTTTATGTCATCGACGCGATAAGCCGTACAGTCTTTGTGCAGATAGGCAATATTTTCGTTAAACGAATTAATCGGCAGATGTTTAAGATTAAGCATAAATCGTCCTTCCTCTTTAACCGGGAACTTTTGCCGCTGATTGTAACATAATCTTTATTTAATAAAAGTTAATTTTATATCAGCCTCTTATCGGGATTTTCGGTTCGGCTTGCAATTTAAAATAAAAAAGAATAAAATCCTGATGAGGGTGAAGATGACGACAAATAACGTGTCATCCTCGCGCTTGCGCGGGGATCCAGCGCGTGAAACGAGATCAATCCTTAAATTTCTCGAGATCTCCGAAATCAAAGATTTCGAAGATGACGGTAGGGTGGATTTCGAAGATGACAGAGAGGGGAGATTTCTGCCGATGACGGAGGGGGGAGGATTTTGAAGATGACGGAAACTGAAGAAAACATACGCGACACGATTTTTACGGCTTTGCTGCAGGATCAGGCCCGCCGCAAGCTGGCCGAAATCCGCCGGCTGGGGAAGTTTGACGATGAAACTCTGGCGCAGCGCGCCGGCCTGGACGTGGAAATCATTCGCGGCATAGACAACGGCAGCATTCCCGTCACACCGGAGATTTTCCGCCTTCTGGCCGATGCCTGCCGCTATTTTGATTTTGCCGAACCCTCCGGCAGCGTTTTGCACTAAGATTTAGTCATTTTTTTCAAAATTAATGCGCGGGTCAACCAGCGAATAGGTAATATCGCTGATAAGCTTAAGCAGCAGCCCCAAAAGCGCAAAAATATAAAGTGTGCCGAAAATAACCGGATAATCGCGGGTCATAATCGCCTCATATCCGAGCAGCCCCAAGCCGTTTAGCGAGAAAATAACCTCAATCAGCAATGATCCGGTAAACAGCATTTTTATCAAAAGCGACGGGAAACCGGCAATCACAATCAGCATCGCATTGCGGAAAACGTGCCCGTAAAGAACCTGATGTTCGCTTAAGCCTTTGGAACGCGCCGTCAAGACGTAGGGCTTATTGATTTCGTCAAGAAAAGAATTTTTGGTCAGCATGGTTAGGCTGGCAAATCCGCCGATTACCATTGCCAAAACCGGCAGGGTAATATGGTGAAAATAATCAATGACTTTACCGGCCAGACTCAGCTGTTCCCAGTTATCGGAAGTCAGCCCCCGCAGCGGAAACCATTGCAGATAAGTGCCGCCGGCGAAAAAGACAATCAGAAACACCGCAAACAGAAAAACCGGGATCGCCGAACCGATAATCACGGCAAAGGAAGTCCAGATATCAAAAGCTTCGCCGTCTCTGACCGCCTTGCGGATACCGAGCGGAACGGCAATCAGATAAATAATCAGCGTCGACCATAAGCCGAGCGAAACCGAAACCGGCATTCTTTCGACAATCAGCTGTCTGACTGTTTTGTCCTGATAGAAACTTTTTCCGAAATCAAAAACCGCATAATCTTTAAGCATTTTCCAAAAACGGACATGCGCCGGCTTGTCAAAGCCAAATTGTTTTTCCAGCTCTTTAATCAGTTCTTCCGGCACGCCCTGCGACCCCTGGTATTTTGTCGCCGAACTTTCCATATGCATTTGCGCCGCCGAAGAGAACTGCGCTTTGCCGTCGACATTCATGCCGCGGTACTGCGCCAGCGTATGTTCAACCGGTCCGCCCGGCGCCAGCTGGATAATCAGAAAATTAATAAACAAAATACCGAGCAGGGTCAGCGGAATCAGCAGGATTCGTTTAAAAATATAGTTTCTCATAACTCATCCTTTTTTATCCACCAGGTGAAGGGCTGAAAACCGACCGGAAGGTCTGTCTCCGGATGCACGAATTTGTCGCGGTAAGCGGCGCGCTGGCGCGGCGCATACCATTGCGGAATCATATAATAGCCGTCGAGCAGCACCCGGTCGAGGGCTTTAATATGGGCAATATAGTCTTCTTTGTCATCGGCGGCGACCATTTCGTCAATCAGCTTGTCCACCACCGGATTTTTCACGCCGAGCAGATTAAAGCTGCCGCGGATATCGGCGGCGGCGCTGCCCCACATTTCCTTTTGCTCGTTGCCCGGCATCTGACTCATCGGAAAGGATAAAATCGCCATATCAAAATCAAAATTATCAAGCCGGTTCTTGAAGACGCTGACCTCAACATTGCGGAATACCGCCTTGATGCCGATTTTTTTCAGATTATTGATAAAAGGCAGCATGACCCGGGTAAAAGCCGATCCGTTGGCTGAATTGCTGAGAATTTCAAACTCCAGCGGCTGCCCGGTTTTAAGATTGGTCATTTTGCCGTCGACAAAATCATATCCGGCCTCGCGCAGAAACCCGACCGCGCGGCGCAAATGTTCGCGCGTGGACAGATAATCGCCGTGTACCGGATTCTGCGGCGCCGTCGTAAAAACGCTTTCCGGCAGTTCCTTACGGTATTTATTTAAAATCTGCAGTTCTTTTCCCCGCGGCAGCCCGGTTGCTTCCATGCCGCTGTTGCTGTAGTAGCTGAACAGCCTTTCGTATTGATTATAAAAAAGCCTTTCGTTGGCCCATTCAAAATTAAAAGCCAGCCCGATTGCCCGGCGGACACGTTTGTCGGCAAACTGCGGCCGCCGCAGGTTAAAGCCGAAATTCTGCAAAGTGGCGGTCTGGCGGTGCGGAAATTCCTCTTTGATAATAACGCCCTTTTTCACCAGATCATTGTCATAGCCGGTTTTCCAGATTTTGGCGATATATTCCTCGCGCAGGTCAACGTTTCCGGCAAACAGCGCCTGCAGGGTAATGGTCGTATCCTGATAATAATCAAGCCTGATTTCATCAAAATTAAAAAAGCCTTTCCGGCTCGGAAGATCGGCCGCCCAATAATCTTTGACCCGGTTCAAAACAATATACTTATTCGGCGAAAATTTGCCGATTTTATAGGGGCCGTTGCCAAGCTGGGGTTTAAGTTCGGGCTTTGAAAAATCTTTATCCGCCCAGTAAGCGGCGGAAAACACCGGCAGCTGCGCCAAAATCAGCGGCAGCTCTTTATTATTGCGGCCTTTTTTGAAATGAAAACGCACATGATGCGGGCCGAGTTTTTCCGCGCTTTCGACATCGCCGTAATAAACCTTATAAAGCGGCGAACCGTTTTCGGTCAGAGCTTTGAAACTGAAAATGACATCATCGGCGGTTATCGGCGAACCGTCGTGAAACCGGGCTCTCTCGTCCAAAATAAACCCGGCGTAACTTTTATCTTCGGGCAGTTCAAAAGCTTTGGCAATCAGCGGGTAGACGGTTGTGGTGTCGTCAACAGGAACAATGCCGAGCGTATCCGTACTGAGGCCGGCGGCTTCTCCCGAAGCTATCCCCTTAAAAATATAAGGATTAAAATTATCAAAATTTCCGTAAACCGGCATAACCAGCCGCCCGCCTTTTTCGGCGCGGGGCGAAGCATAGGCAAAATGCGCAAAATTATCGCCGTATTTGGGGCTTCCGTATAATGCCAGATACGGCAAAGCTTTCGCCGCCGCTTTTCCCGGAAGCAGTAACAGCAGCAGAACCAGACTAACGGTTATAATTTTCTTCATCTGTCCATCCGCCGAAGGGATAAGCCAGCGCTTCGGTTTCTTCGGTTTTTTCCGCCGCGGCAAGATCGTCGCCGACGGCAATTGCCGTAACGACCGCGGCCGGTTTTTTCATATCAGCCCATTCTTTTTTCAGGTCATTAAGCTTTTTCTGCGTATCGGTCAGAATTTCGTCTTCCTCCGCTTCGGCGGCAACCGGCGGGATATTTTCCGAAACGGCTGCTTCGGAAACTGCGGCAGGAGTTTCTTCTTCCGGTTCCGGTTGCGCAATTTCAAAATGCGGGCCGTCATCTTCTGCCGGCGTACCGAAACTTCTTTCCAGCGCAATAGAGAACGGGTCGCGTTCTTCTTCGCCGCCGCCGAGACCGACAACCGGTTCGGCTTTGACCGCCGGCGCCGGTTTTTTCTTAAAAACATTTATTTTTGAAACAAAAGACGGTTTTGCCGGGCGCGCACTGCTTTTGACCGCGGCAGGCTCGGGCTGATAGCGCGGTTCGGGCGCAACCGCATACCCGCTTTCGACATCGTCGTCGATATAAGCGTCAGCCCGCTCGCTGAAAGAGGAGCTTATTTCGCGGCTGCGTTTAATCTCGTCGGCCAGCGGCGCCATAATCGAAAAGACTTTGCCGAAAACGCCGGTTTCGATAATATTGATAAACATACGCTCTTTATCGTGTTTTTCCAAAATTCCGAGCAGCCCCTGATACCTTGCGGCAAATTCAAGAATGCTGCCGGCCAGAACATTATCTTTACGGGCGCGGTCAAAAACCCGCAGCTTAAAATTCGGCTGATTCTGATTCACTTCAATCAGAACTTTGGCAAATGCCCATTTTCCGCCGTTTTGCACTCTTCCCCACAGGCGTTCGATCTGCTCGGGAGAAGCAATGCTGCTGCGATAGATGATTTCGGCCAAGAGTTCGTTCATATCTTGTACCAAAAGATCAAAACGGTTGAGAATAAAGCCGTCTTTAATCTGCTGTTCGGTTTCCAAAAGAATCCGGGAGACCAGGTCGGTATAATCCTGATTTTTTTTCATCTGCTTAAACAACAGGTATAAATTGCCGTTGAAATTGCGGCTGACCAGATATTGATTAATCAGTCCGAAAACAACCCACACCGCCAGCACCGGCAGCAGAACAAAAGCGGCATAAACGGCAATATCGGCCAGTTCGGGGGTTCCGACAGTCCGGCGCACGGCATCAAAGACATAGACCCCGGCATAAATCAGCCAGACGGCGGTAGTAAAAACCAACGAAAAAAATGCGAACGCCACTATCATGACCCCTCCCCGGGAAAAGACCTCTATTGCCGTATACTATGTCTATCCGGCGGTGAATTCAATCAAAATTTTGCAGTTTTAGGCAGCGAGTTCGGCTCACGAGCGGTTTTTCATGCACAATTTTTTAAAATAAGAGTCGAAATTTTTTAAAAAATGTGTTACTGCTTAGGCCAAGGATTAATTACATAAGAGAATAAGATGAGCAATAACAGCACTTTAGTTTTAGATTTTGAAAAAAATATCGTTGAAATCGAAGCCAAAATCGAAAGTTTGAAACTTCTGGCCCAGGATGAAGACGTCGATATTGTCAAAGAAGTCGGCCGTCTGCAACACAAACTCGAACGTCAGATCCGCAGTTCTTATTCCAATCTTTCCCCTTGGCAGAAGTCTCAGGTGGCGCGCCATCCGGATCGGCCGCATTGTCTGGATTATGTCAACGCGCTGGTTGAAGATTTTACGCCTTTATGCGGCGACCGCCTTTTTGCCGATGATGAGGCGATGATCGGCGGCATCGGCCGGTTTAAAAATATCTCGGTGGTTGTGCTCGGGCAGGAAAAAGGACATGATCTGGAATCCCGCGTCAAATATAATTTCGGCATGGCCAAACCCGAAGGCTACCGCAAAGCCCAGCGCCTGATGGATCTGGCCGACAAATTCAATCTGCCGGTTATCAGTTTTGTCGATACCGCCGGCGCTTATCCCGGCGTCGAAGCCGAAGCCCGCGGCCAAGCCGAAGCGATTGCCTCTTCAATTGAAAAATGCCTTAATGTCCGGGCGCCGATGGTTTCGGTCGTTATCGGCGAGGGCGGTTCCGGCGGCGCGATTGCGATTGCCGTTGCCAACCGCGTGCTGATGCTTGAACATTCGATTTATTCGGTTATTTCGCCGGAAGGCTGCGCTTCGATTTTGTGGCGCTCGGCCGATAAAGTCAAAGAAGCGACCGAAGCTTTGAAACTGACCGCTCAGGACTTAAAATCTTTCGGCGTTATTGACGAGATAATTCCCGAACCGGTCGGCGGCGCGCACCGTGACCCGCATAAGATGATTGAAAGCGTCGGCGATGCAATCCTGCGCAATTTGAAAGATTTACTGCCTTTAAGCGGCGAAGAGCTGAAAAAACAGCGCAGCGAAAAATTCCTGGCCATGGGCCGCGCCTTGCCCGGCAGCCGGAGCTAAAAAATGACCTGGCTGCCCGAAACGCCCTTATTGCTGGCGGTTTTGTCCGCCCTGGTCGGATTGCTGCTGATTGTCAATCTTATTTTGATATTCGGCCGCCGGCGCAATAAAGAGCTTCAGGGGTTCGCCGACAATATTTTCCGCGCTCAGGCCGAATTAGCCGGCCGGCTGTCGCAGCTATCCGAAAGCAATCTGAATCAACAGGGGAAAATCGCCGAAGCCGTTAACGAACAGAAAATGGCGGTTTTGAAGATTATGGACGAGAAATTGCTGCAAGTTACCAAAAGCGTCGGCGAAGGTTTGCAGCAGACAACGGCCAAGACCACAGAAACCCTGCAGGATTTGCGCGAACGTCTGGCCAAAATTGACGTCGCCCAGCAAAAAATTTCCAGCCTGTCCGAACAGGTTGTTTCTCTGCAGGAAGTCTTGTCCAACAAACAGGCGCGCGGCGCTTTCGGCGAAATTCAACTCAATGATCTGGTAACCTCTATTCTGCCGCCTTCGGCCTATCAGTTTCAGGTTGTGCTCAGTAATCAAAAGCGCGCCGACTGTGTTTTATGCCTGCCTAATCCGCCGGGAACAATTGTCATTGACTCCAAATTTCCGCTGGAAAGCTATCATGCTCTGCGGGTGGCGGAATCCAACCGGGAAAAACTTGAGGCAGAGAGATTTTTTAAGGCTTCGGTTCTGAAACATATTAAAGATATTGACGAAAAATATATTATTGTCGGCGAAACCGCGGAATCGGCGCTGATGTTTCTGCCCAGCGAAGCAATTTATGCCGAGCTGCACGCCAATTTTCCCGATGTGGTCGAAGCTTCTTACCGCTCCAAAGTCTGGATTGTGTCTCCGACAACCCTGATGGCAACCTTAAACACGGTTCGCGCCATCCTTAAAGACGCCCGTATGCGCGAACAGGCCGGCATAATCCAAAAAGAAGTCGGGGTTCTGGTCGAAGACATCAGCCGCCTTGACAGCCGGATTGAAAGCCTGGGGCGCCATTTCAAACAGGCCAATGACGATATTGACGGCATTCGCACATCCTCGCGCAAAATCAGCAGCCGAATTCAAAAAATAGAAGACTTTTCTCTCGGAGAGGGAGAGAAACCGCTCAGTATAAGCCCCACCGCCGAAGAGGAAGATACAAAAGCCCTTCCTTCGGCCGGATAATCCTCTCCGCGGCATTCTTTTGGCTTGACTCGCGATCGGCATCTTGAGCAAAGAATCGTTAGTAAATTGGTTAATAAAAGAAGAAAAAAGTCCCGCGGAATGCGGGACTTTTAACTCAGACGGCTTCAGACTATTTATTGAGCTGAGCGGCAACTTCGGCGGCGAAATCTTCTTCGCGCTTCTGTAAACCTTCACCCAGTTTGAAGCAGACAAATTCGGTCAGTTTAATGTCTGTGCCGAGTTCTTTGGCAGCTTCGGCAACAACGTCTTTAACCTTTTTGTCGGGGTCCATAATATAGGCCTGTTCTTCAAGAACAACTTCGTCATAATATTTTTTGATACGGCCTTCAACCATTTTTTCGATAATATTTTCCGGTTTGCCGGTGGCGCGAGCCTGTTCGGCATAGATACCGCGTTCATGGTCAATCGAAGTCTGATCAACATCGGCAATCGTCAGAAACTGCGGACGCGAAGCAGCGATATGCATGGCAATATGTTTGCCGAGTTCGGCTAATTTGGCTTTGTCGCCTTTGGATTCCAGAGCGACCAGAACGCCGATTTTGCCGACGCCGGGAATGGTGGCGCTGTGAACATAATCGCTGACGATACCTTCATTGACGGTAATCATCTGGGCACGGCGCAGATTCATATTCTCGCCGATTTTGGCAATCATGTCGGTCAGACGTTCTTCAAAAGTTTTGCCGCATTTCGGGCAATCAAATTTTTTCATTTCGCAGACATCGCCGTCTTTCATCAGAGCAACGGTTGCGGCGTCTTTAACATATTCCTGAAAGATTTCGTTTTTGGCAACGAAGTCGGTTTCGGAGTTGACTTCGACAACGGCGCCTTTATTACCGTCAACGGCAACGGCGACCAAACCTTCGGCGGCAATGCGGCTGGCTTTTTTAGCGGCGCTGGCCAAACCTTTTTTACGCAGCCAGTCAACGGCAGCTTCCATGTTTCCGTTTGCTTCGGTCAAAGCTTTTTTGCAGTCCAGCATGCCGGCGCTTGTTGTTTCTCTTAATTCTTTCACCATAGCGGCAGTAATTTCTGTCATTGTATTCCCCTTAAATTCTCATAAGATTTAAACTATTGCGGCGATATCTTAAAAAAGGACTTCTTAAAATACCGCCACAAAGTTTGTATGTCAGTTCAGAAGCGAATTATTCCTCGACGGATTCTTCTTTTTCTTCTTTAACTTTTTTAGCAGCTCTCTTCTTAGCGGGCTTGGCTTCAACAGCGCCTTCGGCCTGTTCAACCATTTCGTCCACTTTCAGACCCTGAGCGGCGATTTCAGCCTGCATACCGTCAAGAACGGCGGCAGAAACCAGCTCGGAGTAGAACTGAATTGCGCGGATAGCGTCATCGTTGCCGGGAACCGGGAAGTCAACGGCATCGGGGTCGGCATTGGTATCGCAGATACCGATAACCGGAATACCGAGCTTTTTGGCTTCTTTAATAGCCAGAGCTTCTTTGGGGGTGTCGATAACGAACAACAGGTCAGGCTGGCCGCCCATGTTCATGATACCGCCAAGTTCGGTATTGAGTTTTTCGCGCTCTTTTTTCAGATTAAGCATTTCTTTTTTGGTATAGCCTTCATAAGCGTTTTTTTCTTCCATTTCGTTTAATTTAACGAGACGAGAAATTGACTTATGAACGGTTTTCCAGTTGGTCAGCATACCGCCGAGCCAGCGATAGTTAACATAGAACTGGCCGCATCTTTCGGCGTTTTCTTTAACAATATCCTGAGCCTGTCTTTTGGTGCCGACGAACAGAACTTTTCCGCCCTGGGCGGCAATTTCGCGGGCAGCGTTTAAAGCCGTGTAGAGCATCGGGTAAGTTTTCTGCAGGTCAATGATATGGACGTTATCTTTTTTACCATAGATAAACGGAGCCATTTTCGGATTCCAACGACGGGCGTGGTGACCAAAATGTACGCCGGACTCAACCATCTGGTGCAATGTAAAAGTAGGCAGTGTCATATTATATATATCCTTTTTCCGGTTAAACCTCCGCAGATTTTCGGCCTTTTCGGGCACCGGAGGCGCAATACCTGGCAGTATTGGCCGTATCTGCGTGCGAAATAAGCAAAGGCACCATTGCCTTTACGGTCTTTCTTTTAATCCCGCTTGATTTAATTTGCAAGTCTTTTTTATTGAAAAAATACAAAAAAATACCCGCGGGACAAGGGGTAAAACCTTTAGAGACGGAACTTTAAATCCGGCGGCCGCTGATTATATTGAAAAACAGACGGGGGAAAAGCAAATGGCTTATATTTATCTGGCGATTGCCGGAACTTTATTCGGCGGAGTGGTATTTTTTGCCAAAGTTCTGGAAACAATGGGGGCTTCGGCCTTCGAAATCATGCTGCTCTCCAACCTGCTGCCCGGGCTGCTGGTTGCTTATCCGGCCTGGAAATATCGCTCGCTGATGTCCAAAATTCCGCTGAAAGTCAAATTATTGCTGCTTATTGCGCTGCTGGCGGTTAATCTTGGCGAATATGTGCCGCTGTTTTTGGACGTTTCGGTAACCATGGTCGTGTTACTGCTCTATTTGCAGCCGGTTTGGACAATTTTAATCGAACGTTTTTATTTTAAACGGATTATCAGCCGCCGGGAATGGATTTTGGTCGGGGTTATGATTGCCGGGCTGGTTATCCTCATTAACCCGTTTCATGATGTCAAATTGTCGCCTTCCGGCGTTTTGATTGCCGTCGCGGGCGGAATAGGCTTGTCTTTGTGGGTAATCATTACCAAATACTTTTCACTCAAAGGCCTGCCGCCGACGCTTACTTTCGGGATTGTCAATCTGTATGCGGTTATCGGGGTTCTGATTCTCTACGGCGTGTTGGTTCCTTATATCCATACTCCGGCGGTTATGATGATGAATATGGACTTTTCACCGCGGCTGTGGCTGGCTTTTCTGTTCTATGCGGCGGTTATCCTGACGCTGCCGAATCTGCTGATTTTTGCCCATAACCGCGAAGTTCCCGCCGAAAGGGTCGGCATGATTCTGCTGCTTGAGCCCTTTACCGGCATTATTCTCGACGTTATCTTTTTTCATACGCCGCTGACCCGGGATATTCTGCTCGGCGGCCTGATGATTCTGGGTTCTAATCTGATAATTATTCTCGGTAATCGAAAATCATCGCAAAAGGCGGCTTCTTAACCGATAATTAAACAGATTTTATTTATAATCAGAACGTTTCCACCCCAGAAAGGAAAAAATATGGATACCGCCGCCTTTTCCCGCCCGTTACAAAGTTTTATTTCCGGACACCGCCGCAACGGCGAAAGCCTGCCGCATTTTTTTAAACGGATTTTCGCCGATCCGAAACTGGCGCCGGCAATATTGAAAGTTATTC
This sequence comes from uncultured Alphaproteobacteria bacterium, assembly GCA_944391355.1. GTDB lineage: Bacteria > Pseudomonadota > Alphaproteobacteria > RF32 > CAG-239 > CALXWF01. The sequence goes on along the minus strand of CALXTG010000078.1, from coordinate 4,018 downwards.
TTAAAAATCCCCGTTCCCACCGCCGCGATTATGAAGCCTTACGCGCCGTTTTTTCCGATACCCGCAGTTTCTGCCGCTGGTTTTTCGGCAAAAAAGGCTATATAAAGGCCTATACGCTTTACATTAACTTCTGTTGGAACAAAGCCGAACATATTGAAGAAATGCTTAAGCTGATGCCGGTTTTCAATCCCTGGAGCCTTAAGCAGCGTTTCGGCAGGCTCCGCGGCGGGGAAACGCCGGCGATATTCGGCAGCGAAAATGACTTTCTTAAACTGGTCGATATGATTATGGCTTCGCCGGCCGTAAAAAATTATCATGCCTTTAAGAAAATCGAAAGCCGGCCCAAAGAGCTCGAAGCCGCCTACCCGGCCGCCAAAAAAGTCAATATGTATGACTTCGGCGAAAAAAGAAAATTTTTGTGCGGTATTCTGGAAAAAGAATGCGGCAGAAGTTTCAAATTAAAAAGCGGCGGCCATGAATTTAAAATCCGCTTTCTGTGCAATCCGTTCAGCTGCAAACTGGTTTTCAGAATCGAGGCCGACAACGGCGAAGTTTATATTCTGAAAGCCCTGCCCTATGATTTTCGGAAAATTCCCGATGACCGTAAGCGCAAAGAACACGAAAACCACGCTCTGCGGGCGGATTCCCCTTATACCAACGCCATGCTCGAATTTTACCTCAAACTGAACCGCTGCCCGCACGCGCCGCAGATTTTGTATTATAACTATGACTACGATACGGCTCTTTATGCCGAAGAAAAAGGCGAGATGCTGACTTTTGACGATAAGCCTTTTTATTTTCACGAATTTTTTGAATTTAACGGCAAAATGCTTAAAGACGCCAATAAGCTCGGCGTTTATGCCAATGACATCAACTACGGAAATTTTCTGTTATCCGCCGCAGACGGCCAGCTGAAAATTATTGATATCGGCCATGCCGTCTATGCCGATCCGCTTAATCCGGGAATCGCCGGAATCTGTATGTCGCTGAATAATCTGTGCGGCCGCGACTTCCTGCTTCATTACGGTAATTTATTTTATTAAGGAGTGCCCGAAATGAATTCTGAACAATCTCTCCAGCGCCGTTTTAAATCTTTTCCCGAGGACCGGGCGGATTTGGAAACGCTGGCCCGGGAAATCAGACTGCCGGCAAACGAAACGGCAAAACTGGCCTCCGTCATGGGCACTCAGGAGCTTAAGGCGCTGTTGTCGCGGGTTGATTATGATTATTTTCTCGGCGCCGAAGAAACAACGCCGTTTAAAATCAATCTGCATATTCATACCAAAGCTTCCGACGGGATTATGACCGCCCGCGAACTGTTGGACAACGCGCTGGAATACTGCCTGAGCAATCAGCTGGAACAAGTGGTGGTTGCGGTTACCGATCATGACGCGCTGGACTCGGCGCGGGACATTCTGCATATTCTGGCCGAAGAAAGCGAGAAATACCGTCCGGTAAGGGTTGTTCTCGGCTGTGAGCTCAGCGCCGCCTATTTTGATGAAGACCTGCGGCTGCCGGTAGATTTTGAACTTTTATATTACGGGCTGAATCCGTTTGACGGCGAGCTTAAGCTTTTGCTGGAAAAAATCCGCGAAGACCGCCGACGCTCGCTGGCGCCGGTCATGCAACAGCTGGCAGTTAAATATCCCGAAATTGCCTTTGTCAGCGAAGAAGTGCTGCAAAACCATCTAAATCTTGCCAAAGGACTGGTCTGTAACTTTCCTTATGAGGTTTACAATTATGCCTGCCAAAAAGTCAATGATCCGGCACAGAACAATTTTCTTAAAGATTATATTTTCGGCATGGACAAACTGGACAACGCCAATTATGCCATTCGCTTCCAGCAGCCGGTTTCCGAAATCTTCCGGACAGTCAAATCCTGCGGCTGCGGTTTTCTCAGCCTGGCTCATCCGCCGCGGATTCTGCTTGACCGCCGGCTCAGTGAAAGTTTTATCCGTACCGGGCTCGGCGATCCGGGGCGGCAGTTTATCCGCAAACTGCTGGAATATCTGAGCAATGAAGGCCTGGAGGCTATAGAACTCTATTACGGCAATTTCAAAGGCGAACTGAAAACCGCCTTTGAAGAAGTTGTTTTTGACCGCCCGCCTACGGTTGACGCCTACGGCTGGGTTAAAAACTTTGTCGATTTTGCCCGCAGCCGCGGTTTATTGTTTACCGGCGGCAACGACACCCACAACACAATTCTCTGGCCCAGCCTGCGCCGCAGCCTGCAGGACGAATGGCAGAAAAGCCAGCTGCTGATCGCCGAAGGCTACCGGGCATTGGACAAGGAAATGACAATGGGGCTGCCGGGACCCTGCATGCCGCCCGTCAGCCGCGAAGAAGACAGCGGAATCGGCTCGCCTTACGGCCGCGGCGCCAAAAGGGTGCATAAGTTTTTCCGCGGGGTGATTGATAAGATTCTGCTCGGCCCGGGCGGAAAAACCAATGCGGCGGCTCACCATTCGCCTTATGTTTCCGAAGTTTTGAACAATCCTTTCTTTATTCCGCTCGAGCTGATGGTCGAAGACGGCCTGCTGAGCGAAGAAACGCTGAAAAAAATCTACCGCCGCCCCAAAGATCCGCACCGCATTGACTTTGCCCAAGTCGAAAAAGACTACGGCGCGGCGCTGGCCGAAGTCTGCCATAAACGGCAGGGATTGGTTCCCGAAGACGAGTTCATCGAAATGCTGGCCTCACATTATATCCGCCAGTGCGCTTATAATTATATCGGCGATATTCAGGTCAAGATTCCCGACAGCATTGTTAACCTTCATCCGGATGCTTTTCTTGACGGGTTTACGCTCGGAAGCCCGCCTGATATGTTCGGCAAAGAGGCGCGCGACTGGAATTTTAAGGTGCTTGATCCGGCTAAAATGTTTAACGCCGACGGTTCGCCGGGGGAGGCCGGACAAATTCTTTACAATATTTTTTATAACGCAATCGCTTCCAACCGCGGAGGCATGCGGATAGACCATTATATCGGCATGGTTAATCCCTATGTCATCTCGCATCTTGACGGGCAGGAAAGCGGAAGGCTCTATTCATCACCCAAACACCCGCTGTTGAAAAAATATGTTAAACACAGTATTGCCGAGTTTGCCAATATCACCCGCGATATTATTCTGCGGGCAGCCGCCGAACGCGGCGTCCAGGCCGAAAAAATCTATGTCGAAGACATCGGCAGCCGGCCGGAGCAGATGGAGCCGGTTATGGAGATGTGCGGGCTGGGGCATTTGCTGGTTTCACAGTTTGTCAACCTTGATGACGACAACCATATTTACCGCCTGAAAAATGCCAAGAGCAACGATGTCGCCACGCTGGATACGCATGATACCGCCTCAATTCAGGAATTTTTCCGCGATATGGACGATGCCCTGCGGTATCGGCACGCCCGTCAGCTGGCCGAAGATCTGCGCTTTGATTATAACGACGCTCTCAAAGACACAAGACAGCTTATCCGTATGAAATGGGGCGAACTGCTGGCTTGTCCTGCTCATCGCGTCCAGGCTTTCTTTACCAGCTTTACCGGACAGGAAGGCCGCTATAATCAGCCCGGGAATCCGGATAAATGGGTGCTGCGCTGCGACCCTGATTTTGAAAAACTTTATTTTTCCAACCTGGTCAACGGAACCGCCTATAACCCCTTTGACGCGATTTGTCTGGCAATCTATGCCCGCGGCGATGCCTTTTTTGAACAGCACCGGGATTTGGTTGACCGCCTCCGCGCCCAAGAAGAAAAGATTTTAGAATTGGCCGCAAAGGTGATTTAATGCCATAAAATTAAGAGGCGCCGATTTATCTCGACGCCTCTTTGTTATTATATTTCGGCCGGCGAACGCGGTATCAGACGAATATCGACATTGCTGTCATATTTATCTGCCAGTTCTATTAAGCGTGAAAGACGCATATCCATAAACTTCCGTCCCTGGTCTTCAATTTCCAGTAAATGCAATGGTTTCATACCCAGACATTCTGCTTGCGCCTCAAGATCCAAATTTTTGCTTCTGCGTATGTG
>CALXTG010000077.1 GCA_944391355.1 uncultured Alphaproteobacteria bacterium | reverse complement strand
GTATAAAGCGCCAGCTGCGCCCCCTGAGAAAAACCGGACAGATAGGTATGTCCGTCGTCAATCTTAAATTGCTGCTGCAGCTTGGTAATAAAATGATTGATTTTCAACGCCTGTTCTGCCAATTGCTCTGCCGCGGTGTCATAAATTTCCATAATCTCCGCCGTTGAACACTGCGGATTTCGTCTTTTTCCCTGCGGGTCAAAAACGTCAATACTGTACCATTGCCGGGTTTCCGAATTCTTTTCGCTGACCGTCTCGGCCAGCGGCGCGGCAATTACGCTGTCGGGAAGCAGCCCGGCAAATTCGGTCAAAACCGCTTCGCCGCTTTTTTGATTTTGATTATAGCCGTGCAGATAAACGACCAGTTTTGCGGGAGAGTCCTTTTTCCCATAGAGTTGATAAGTAAATTCCGGCATCGTCCCCTCCTCATATTTTTATATCAGGTTTCAGTCTACACCGAATGAAAAGGATAACAAGCAAAATCTTTTCTTCTGCCGTATAGTAAGAGAGTTCGGAGAACGAGGTAAATAATAAGAATTAAGAGAGCCGGAGCGTGAGCGTACATCTTAGTACGTGACCGGTCCGGCTACTCGCAAATTCTGTATTAGTTACCCGTTATACGAACTTTCTAAGTTCTCCCCCGGTTTTTTTAGCCACTTCCTGTATCACTTTCTGCATCAGGGTTTCAATTTCCTGATCGGTAAAAGTATTTTCCTGCGGCTGGAAAGTTAAACCGAGCGCCAGAGATTTTTTGCCTGCCGGCAGATTCTCGCCTTCATAGACGTCAAAAACCCTGACATCGGTAATATGGTTTTTATCGGCAGCTTTAGCCGCGGCAATAACCGCCGCCGCTTCAACTCTTTTATCAACCACAAAAGCCAGATCTTTATCAACCGGCTGAAAAGCGGAAAGCTCAAGTTTTTTCTTGGCCTTGCCGCTCCCGCCGCGCGGCAGGGGAACATTACTCAGATAAACCTCAAAAGCAACCAAACGCTGCTTGATACCGAATTTTTTCAGCACCGCCGGATGCAGCTCGCCGAAGACCGCCAAAACATTTTTTCCCAAACGCAGAACGCCGCTGCGGCCGGGATGATAATAAGCCGGCGCATCTGTCGTAATCTGAGCGTTCTCACACGGGCCGTTCGCCGCGGCAATCGCCGCCAGCGCATCGGCCTTGGCATCGAAAACATCATAGGCGCGCGCTTCGCCGGTCCAGTGTTTTTTCGCGGTCTGACCGGCGCGAACTCCGGCGGCAACCAAATGTTGTTCACCGGGCTTGCGACCGTAAAATTCCGGTCCGACTTCAAACAAAGCGACATTGGCATAACCGCGGGCAATATTATTTTTAACCGCGGACAGTAGATTCGGCAGCAGAGAAGGACGCATTTCGTCCAAATCGGCGGCAATCGGATTCATCAGCAACACCGGCTCGGCACCGGCACGGAAGCTGTCCGCCAATTGTGAATCGGTAAAACTCCAGGTCACCGTTTCCAGCATACCGCGCGCGGCCAATTCATGTTTAACCGTGACAACCCGGCGCTGCTCGGGACTCAAAACCTGTTTAGGAAACTGGTCGCGCGGCAGCGACTGCGCCGGAATTTCATCCAGCCCGATCATGCGCACCACTTCTTCGACCAAATCATGCTCCCCTTCAATATCGCCGCGCCAGGTCGGAGACACGGCTTTAATCCGTCCGTTTTCCTCACCGGTTTCAAAGCCGAGGTTATTCAGGATTTCAATAATTTTTTCCTTGCCGACCTCAATACCGACAAATTCTTTAATCCGCTCCGGCCGCAGATAAGCCACCCGTTTCTGATAATCTTCACAGCCGGCGACTTCGACCTCGGCCGCCTCGCCGCCGCAGATATCCAAAATCAGCTGCGTGGCATAATCGGAACCCGACAGGTTTGACTGCGGATCGACCCAGCGTTCGTAACGGTAGCGCGAGTCGGAATCAATCTGAAAATGACGGCCGGTGCGGGCAATATTTTCCGGATTAAACCAGGCGCATTCCAGCAGGACATTACGCGTATTTTCCGTACAGCCTTTGGCAATACCGCCCATAATGCCGCCCAGACACTGAACGCCCTCATCATCGCAAATCCCCAGCGATTTATCATCAAGCTTGTATTCTTTTTCTTCCAGAGAAACAAATTTTTCGCCGTTTTCCGCCATTCTGACCGTAATATTCCCGACCAGCTTATCGGCATCAAAAACGTGCAGCGGCCGCGCCAGATCATAATTGATATAGTTGGTAATATCAACCAGCGGCGAAATCGAACGCAAACCGATTGCCGTCAGGCGGTCTTTCATCCATTTCGGCGTTTCTGCCTGATTGTTAACCCCCTTGATATAACGGGCAACATAAGTTGCGCAGGCTTCCGGACATTGAATTTCGACCTTAATCGGGCTCTCGAAACTGCCGGGCGTGTTCTTAATCTGTAAAGGCTTCAGTTTACCCAGACCGGCGGCCGCCAAGTCGCGGGCAATTCCGCGAACCCCCAGACATTCAGCCCGGTTCGGCGTAATATTGAGTTCAATAACCGGGTCAATATTCAGAACCTCAGCCGCCGGCAAACCAATCGGGGTATCCTGCGGCAGAACGATAATACCGTTATGGTCATCACCGATGCACAGCTCCTTTTCCGAACACATCATGCCGAAACTTTCGATTCCGCGGATTTTACCCACTTTCAAAACTTCGTTATAAGAAGGAATGGTCACCCCGGCCGGCGCAAAAATACCGACGGTATTCAGCGCCACATTCGGCGCCCCGCAGACGACCTGCAGCTTTTCCTTACCGGTATTAACCGTCAGCAAATGCAGATGATCCGAGTCCGGATGTTCGGCAAAAGTTTCAACCTTTGCCGTAACAAAACCTTCTAACTTGGCGGCGGGGTTGATAATTTCCTCAACCTCCAAACCGATTTTCGTCAGCGTTTCGGCAATTTCCTCAACGCCGGCCGTCGTATCCAAATGTTCTTTTAACCACGAGATTGTAAATTTCATCTTGCCGCTCCTCCGTTATTGCTTAAACCCCCTGTCATTGACGAAATATCCAAAGGCACAAAACCGTAATGTTTCAGCCAGCGGATATCCGATTCAAAGAAAGTCCGCAAATCGGGAATTCCGTATTTTAACATTGCCAGGCGATCCAGACCGACCCCGAAAGCAAAACCCTGATAGACATCGGGATCAATGCCGCCGGCGCACAGAACATTGGGGTGTACCATACCGCAGCCCAGAATTTCCAGCCAATCGGTTCCGGCACCGATTTTCAGTTCATTTTTGCTTTTCAGACAGCCGATATCCATTTCCGCCGAAGGCTCGGTAAACGGAAAAAACGACGGCCGGTAACGCACCGGAATATTATCAAGCTCAAAAAATGCCTTAACAAAATCATACAGACAGCCTTTCAAATGCGCCATGGTAATATCCTTACCGATAACCAAACCCTCGACCTGGTGGAACATCGGGGTATGAGTGGCGTCATAATCACTGCGGTAAGTGCGGCCCGGAGCAATGATGCGGATCGGCGGCTGCTGTTTTTCCATCGTCCGGATCTGTACCGGCGAAGTATGTGTTCTGACCACAAAACTGTCGTCTTTATCTTCGCTGTCGGGATTGGGAATATAGAAAGTATCCTGCATCTGCCGCGCCGGATGATTGGCCGGCATATTCAGCGCATTAAAATTATGGAACTGGTCTTCAATATCCGGGCCTTCGGCCACACTGAAACCCATCTCGCCGAAAATAGCCGTAACTTCCTCAAAAATTTTTGAAACCGGATGAATCCGCCCCTGCTTTTCCGGACGCACCGGCAGGGTAACGTCAATTTTTTCGTCAGCCAGTTTGGCATTCAGTTCCTGAACTTCCAAGACCTGTTTGCGGGATTCCAAAGCTTCTTCAACCTTGCTTTTAAGGATATTCAGCGTTTTTCCGGCTTCTTTTCTCTCTTCGGCCGGCATTGCTCCCAAGCCCTTCATCATTTCGGTAATCCGGCCTTTTTTACCGAGAATTGCAACACGCAGTTCTTCCAGGGCCTTCATATCCGCCGCGGCGGTTACTTCTGCCGTCAGCTCTTTCTGTAATTGTTCCGTATTTTCCATTTTCCACCTGAAATGTTAAACTTAAACATGAGCTCCGACCGCTAAGGCCGGAATTTTAAAATGCAAAAGAGTCAACCCGAAAATTCAAGTTAACTCTTTTCAGCATTTTTGCTTAAAATCGTTCTTACTTATTTAAAGCAGATTTTGCAGCCTCAACCAGCTTGGCAAAATTAGCAGGCTCTTTCAAAGCGATATCAGCAAGGACTTTTCGGTCGAGTTCAATGCCGGCTTTGTTAAGCCCGCACATAAATCGGGAATAAGTCATATCCTGCAGACGGGTAGCCGCATTGATTCTCTGAATCCACAAAGCGCGGAAACTTCTCTTTTTGGCGCGTCTGTCACGGTATGCATATTGTAAAGCTTTTTCAACTTTTTCAACCGCAACTCTGAAAACATTTTTTGAACGACCTCTGTAACCTTTAGCCATATCCAGAATTTTTTTATGGCGAGCGTGAGTCGTTACACCTCTTTTAACACGAGACATCTAAATATCCTCCTACAAATACGGTAAAAACTGTTTAACAATTCTGGTATCGGCTTCACTCAGAAGAACAGTACCGCGAGCTTGTCTTTTCATTTTGGGAGATTTGCAGAACAGACAGTGTCTCTTTTTTGCAAAATTTCTTTTCAATTTGCCGGTTCCGGTAGCGCTGAAACGCTTCTTAACCGCACTTTTGGTTTTTAATTTTGGCATTTTAATCCCTTTCTTAAAAAATTTTATTACTTGGATTCTATGAGCAACCAGGCATGCCATACCAGCCTTAATTACTCTAAAGCACTATGCTTATACTCTCATAATTTCTAATTGGCAAGCAAATTTTCACCATCTTTCAGATTTTTTTCCGCTTCAAGGCCGACACCGACATCATTCCCCTCTGCCGCCTCCGCTGCCGGTGTTTTTGCTCCGGCTGTTCCGTTATCTTCTGTCGGAGTTTCCGCTGGTTTGGCTTTTGGTTCGGGCTTTTTGCCGGCATAAAAATCCGCCATCTGCCCGGCATCAATATAACCGGTTCCGTCAACGTCTATTTCTCTAAACATCTCTTCCGGAGATTTATAAGTTCCCTCTTTCTTTTGTCTGCGAATAATCCGCCGGTCTTCGCGGCTTAATTTACGGCTCTTAAATTCTTCCAGACTCAGTTTACCGTCCCCGTCTTTGTCCAGATTACGCAGCTGATAACGCGCCTTGCGGCCGGCCTGTTTTTCCTTCGCCGGCAAAGAATCTTTCGGCATAACATACTTAGCTTCGACAGCTCCGGCGACCAGAAGCCAAAGTCCCG
>CALXTG010000076.1 GCA_944391355.1 uncultured Alphaproteobacteria bacterium | reverse complement strand
CAGAATAAAAGCCCGATACCGGGCTTTTATTCTTCGACCTGTCAAACTGCCAAAGTCGGTGGAAGCTGCAGCCGCTTAAAGGCTGAGCGGCGATTCAGGGAAATCACCTTCGCAACTGTCCGGGCATCATACCCGCGTCCGATGATTTCGTTTTCGCTCAGCCCGTCATCGACCAGCAGAGTCAGAATTTGATCCAGCACCGCATAAGGCGGCAGACTGTCTTCGTCTTTTTGCCCGTCGCTCAGCTCGGCCGACGGCGCGCGGGCAATAACTTCTTCGGGAAGCGCCGGGCTGACGGTGTTCCGCCAGCGTGCCAGCTCAAAAATTTTCGATTTATACAATCCGCCAATCGGCGCCAGACCGCCGCAGGTATCGCCGTACAAAGTGCAATAGCCGGTCATGATCTCCGATTTATTGCCGCAAGCCAGCAGCAAACGATTATACTGATTGGCATAGGCCATTAGAATTTGGCCGCGTATCCGCGCCTGCAGATTTTCCAGCACAATCGGCTTCGCTTTTTCCTGCCAGGCGGCTTCCAGAAACGCCGCTCCCCGTTCGACCTGAGGCTCTATTTCAAGCTCCTGATAATTCAAACCGTTGAACGCCGCAATTTTTCGCGCTATTTGCAGACTGAGCTCCGAGGTATACCTTGTTCTCATCATCACCGCCCGCACCTTGGCTCCGCCCAAGACATCGGCGGCCAGAACCGCAACCAAAGCGGAATCCAAGCCCCCCGAAAGACCGAGCACGACTTCGCCAAAACCGCTGGCTGTCAGATAATCTTTCAGTCCGGTTTTTAATTTTTGCCAAATTTCCTGCATTTTAACGTCCCTCCCCGGTTTTATGGAAATTACGGATCATCTGCCGGCGCTGCTGATAAAGGCCGCTCTCCAGCCCGATTCCGTAATGATGCGGATTATACAGCCGCTTATAAGCCTTATCCAGGCGTTTCAGATTATTTTCCGCCGTTTTCTGAATTTCCTGCAGACTGTAATGATGATCATCGGAAATTATCTGACCGTCAAGCATAACCGTTTTCAACAGCGGATAAACCTCGCTTCCGGCGGCAAATACCAGCTTTTTTTCCTCGCTGTCATTAAGATTAAATGAAATCAGAGAAGTCCCCAAACGGCCGGACGCGCAGTAACTGCCCCCGCTGCGGATAATAACGTCGCCGTTAAACATTCCGTTATCCAGCATCCGCATAACATTGGTGGCTCCGGGAATAGTGGTTTTCCCCTCGGCAATTTTAATCTTCAGCAGTCCGGCAAACTGCTTGGTTTTAAACACCCCGCCCAGCGCCGGCGTATCATAAGCCGTCACCAGCTTGGTTCCCGCCGCAAAAACATCATATTTGGCTCCCTGGCTCAACAGCATATTTTCAATCAAATATTCATCAAGGTCATTGGAAGCCACCATCTGCACCTGCGGCATTCCCGCTTCGTCATACAAACGGCGCCCTTCCTTATACCAATAAGCCAGATCGCCGGAATCAATCCGGGCGCCCATCAGCGCCACTCCGGTTTCGCGGCTGGCGGTTATGGTATTTTTAATTCCCTGCCGGGTGTCATAAGTATCGGGCAGCAAAATGGCATTGCCGGGAAAGCTCCGCAAAAAGGCCTTAAACGCCTCGACTTCATTTTCATAGGACATGACAAAAGAATGCGCCATGGTTCCCTTGACCGGAATATTATAATACTGTCCGGCCAAGACATCAGACGTCCCGGAACAGCCGCCGATAAAAGCCGCCCGCGCCGCCGTGAGGCTGCCGAGCTCCTGAGCCCGCCGCACGCCGAATTCCAGAACCGGACGCTTAACCCCGTCGCAGCAGGCCGCTTCGACAATCCGCGCCGCTTTGGTTGCTATCAGACTCTGGGAATTAAATATATTGAGAAAAGCCGCTTCCATCATCTCCACCTGCCAGTTCGGCCCGCTGATACTGACCACCGGCTCGTTGGGAAAAACAATTTCGCCTTCCGGCACCGCCTGAATATTGACCCGCAGTTTTTCATTTTTCAGAAACTGCAGAAAATCGCGTCTGAACATCGGCTCGCCGCGGGCATCTTTCAACCCTGACAGATAATGCAGTTCCTCCGCTCCGAATTTCCAGTTTTCCGCCCACTGCAAAAATTCTCCCAGACCGGCAGCCAGCAGATAACCGCCGCCGAAAGGCGTTTTGCGGAAAAAAGCCTCGGAAGTTTTCGGCTGGTTATGTTTATTATCGGCAAACCAGGCTTGCGCCATGGTTAAATGATACAAATCGCAAAACAAAGGATTTCCTGTCTGTAAAATATCTCTCATCTTATTTGCCCTCCCGACCGGAATGTAAACGATTAACCTGTTGTTTCTTTTCTAAAAGCCTGGCGCGAAAAAACTGCGCCGCGGTAATCTGCCGCAGATAACCTTTATCCACAGCCCCGGCATATTGCGGCGCGGCAATGATTTCCGGCGTTTGAACCGCCAATCCCTGCGTCAGGTCTTCAAAGACCGTTACTTTGGCGCCGCGCCGGAGAAAACCGTTCATTGCCTTACGCACGCATATATCGCTTAAAACGCCGGCCAGATAAATCTCTTTGCCTTTCCAATCCTGTTGCAGAAATTTATAATTCGGCAGCTCGTTCCAGATATCGGTAGTCGATTTATAAAGAGTAATCACCGGAATATTGTCTTTCAAGCTGACGGCCAGTTCGGCACCCGGCGTTCCGTAAAGGCAATGCGGCGGAAAACTGTCGGCTTCCGGCGTCAGAGCATAAGTTTCGGGAAGATGATTATCCCGGGTAACGATAATCTGCTCAAACATACCTTTCTGCAAATTATCGGCAAACTGCTGCACACGGGAAATAAGTCGGGGATTGTCAATTGTGAGAGCGCCGTTTTCAGCCACAAAATCCTGTTGAAAATCGACCAGAACCAAAAAACGCTGATTCATACTTTTGTTCCTTTCGGCCTAAGGTTATGTAAAGGTTTCTCCTCCATAGGCCCTGCGGAGGACGGAAACCGGGGGTTAACTAAATAATGGCTTTTTTCTTATAAAAATTTTCTTCAATCAACTGGTGATTCTCCGGATGAATAAAGTTTTTCCAACGGCTGTCGCCGAATTTGAGCATATCGCGCAGCATTGTTCCGGTCACAAACGGAAAGTCCGGCGCGGTGCGGTCAATAACTTCGATATGCGCAAAAGCATGCTTAAACCAGTGCGCATCATAAACGCTGCCGGCATAATAAACATCGGGACGCGGCAAATCCGGTAGATTTTCGCTCAAAAACTCCAGAACATAATCTGCCCATTCGGCCGGATTATTAATGTCAAACAAGCCGATAATCCGCAGCCGGGCATAATCCGGCGTGTTGCGGTAAATATTCTGAATCATTTTTTTGCGGGTAGTATAATTCAACGGATTACGCTCCGTTCCCTGTTCCTGAATCGATCCGAGAATAATCGTCACCCTTTCGCAGTCACGCAGCATTTGCTTAATGATTTTATCATGCCCGATATGAAAAGGCTGGGCACGCATAATACTTAAACCATGTTTGTATTTATATTTCGACATAAAAAAACTCCTGAGCAGGAGCCTGAGAGATATACACATATCTTTTGGTATAATATCAACCCGGCTCGGTTTATCCAAGTTTCCTGCTTATAAGCCCTGCAAGCAGCCGAAACTGAGACTATTAAAACACATTTTCCACAATTGTCAAGCCCCGGATTCCAGCACCGACAGTTTATTCTGATAACAAGCTATATTTTTTTAATTGTGTTTTAATTTCTTTTGATTATGATAGAAGACAAGTTATCAATTATTAATTTATGATGGACTGTAATGACAAAGTTAATAAATAAAGTAATTATGGTAAACAAAAGACGTACCAGTATGCGCTTATGCTGCAAAGAATGGGCTGCATTGGAAAAAATCTGTAACCGGGAAAATATCTCAAAGAACAAATTGCTCGAAGCAATTGAAAATAACAAGAATCCTAAACTCGGTCTGACTTCGGCGGCAAGGTTATTCACCACGCTCTATTATCAGGAGGCCGCGGCGCCGATAATGTCCGAACCGGCGCCTCGGAATCATTTTATCAATATTATCAAAGAAATTGCCGATTAAAAAAAGCACCGAACCGGATAAAAAAGCTTCTTCAAGAAAAAAAGCTCAGATTGAATCTGAGCTTTTTTGATATAAAAAATCCTCCGCAATACAAATTGCGTAAATAAAAAAGCAGCCAACGCTGTTTTTTTATCTGTAACATCTCAGAATATCTTAGCAAGCAAGGGAAGCAACCGCGACCGCTGCGCGCTTAGATACCTGAGTGGTACATGAATTTTCTCCTTTTCATTT